>JBOGDX010000269.1:0-5014 GCA_050743225.1 Actinomycetes bacterium
CGCCGGGCTAGCCGGTGTCGGCTTCGCGTTCACCGAGAACATCCTGTACTTCGGGCGGGCGTTCCTGGCCGGCGGCGAGGAGCTCGGTCTGACCGGCGGCATCTTCGCCGCGGGCATCACGTTCGTCCTGCGCGGCGTCCTGTCCCCGTTCGCTCATCCCTTGTTCACCGCGATGTTCGGCATCGGTCTCGGCCTGGCGGCGCGCTCGGTGAGCCCGTCGGTGCGCTGGCTGGCGCCGCTCGGCGGGTACCTGTTGGCCGTGCTGTTGCACGCCACGTGGAACTGGGCGTCTCTCTCCGGGCTGTCGGGGTTCCTGACGGGCTACGTCGTGATCATGGTGCCCGCGTTCGCGGCCACCGTCGCCGTCGCCACCTGGTCGCGCCGCCGCGAGGGAGCGACCGTGGCGCGGCACCTACCGGCGTACGTCGACGCGGGCTGGCTTGCGCCGGAGGACGTGCCGATGTTGGCCTCGCTGCCGCGCCGCCGGCAGGCGCTGCGCTGGGTCGAGCGACGGCGGGGCAGCACCGGCTCCCAGGCGCTGCGCGAGTTCCAGCACGCGGCCACCGAGCTCGCCTTCCTCCGCGACCGCCTCGAGCGCGGTCACCCGGTGCACGACTTCCCGCGCCGCGAGCGCGAACTGCTCGCGCAGGTCGCGCGGTCGCGGGCGGCGACCCGGGCCGGGTAGATCGCCGGCGGCACCCAGGCGGCTCAGACGAGGTTCAGGTCGAGCGCGGTGAGCGGCCCGACGAGCACCTCTTCCTCGTACGACAGGTGGGTAAGCAGCCGGTCCGAGAGCAGGTCGACCGCGGCCTCGACCGGCGCGACGTCCCCCGGACGGCCGACCAATGCCACCAGTGCGCGGTCCACGCGTTCCAGGACGTCGCTGATCTCGAGGTGCTCCTGCCCGAGGCGGTCGATGGCCGTGCCGAGTCCGGGGTCGGCGTCGCGGAGGCGCGGAAACATCGTCTGGTCCTCGATGGTGTGGTGGACCGCGACGATCCGGCAGTAGGTCTCGCAGAACGTGCCGAGCGTCCAGCTGTTCTGGCGCATCGTCATCGTGCTGATGTGCGAGCGGGCCTCGCCGACGTCGCGGTTGCCGACGACGACCTGGCCGACAAGGTCAATCAACCGGGCCAACTCCGCACGCAGGTGGTCGTGCACCTCGACCAGCCGCTGCCCGTCGGAGCTCGCGTTGCCGGTCGGCGCGGCTTCGGGCGCGGCGGGTGACGGTGCGGGTGCGGTGCCCGACCCACGGGCGCGTTCGAGCGCGTCCCGTACGGCCGGCGCGACCTCCTGCGCGAAGCGCTGCATCGGGCGGGCTGAGCCGATGTCGGTGCTGAGGATGAACCCGCTGATGCCGTCCCGCAACGCCAATTCGGTGAGCTGTTCGACCCAGTCCTCAACCCCGCCCTGAAGGAAGCCGGCGCCGCTGCCGAACGTGCCCTCGACGTTGTAGAGGCGGCGGACCGCGGACGGGTCACGGCCCGCCGCCGCCGCGGCCTCGTCGATCTGCCGGTTCAGCTCCGACAGGGCCTCGGGCGGCGCGTGGCCCTGGCTGGGCAACCAGCCGTCGGCGCGGCGCCCGGTCAGCCGCAGCATCCGGGGGCCGTACGCCCCGAGCCAGATGCCGACCGGGTGGACCGGGAACGGTCCGGGCTTCGCGCCGGCGAGGCGATAGTGCCTGCCGTCGATGCGGGGCGTACGTCCCGGGGTCCACAGCGCCTGCACGACCTGGATCGCCTCGTCGAGGGCCTCGACCGCCTCCCCCGGGCTCCGGCGCGGGCCGCCCATCGCCACGATCGCGTCCCAGAACGCGCCGGCTCCGAGGCCCAGCTCGAGCCGCCCGTCGCTGAGGATGTCCAGGCTGGCGGCGGCCCGGGCGAGGACCGCGGGAGGGCGCAGGGCCAGGTTCGCGACGTTGGGAACGAGGCGGACCCGCGACGTTCGAGCGGCCAGGACCGACAGCAGCGTCCACGTGTCGAGGAAGGCCGGTTGGTACGGGTGGTCCTGGACCGTGACGAGGTCGAGGCCGTTAGCGTCGGCGATGCGGGCCAGGGTCACGACCGTCTCGGCCTGCGCCGCCAGCGGCGGGAGGAAGCAGCCGAAGAGCGGGTCGTGACCGTAGTCGGGCATGGCCACAGCCTCGCAAAGCCCGCGGGCCGCGTCAGGCCGAGCCGAGCCGCCTGGCGCCCAGTGTGACCACGGCGAGCATCGCGTAGACGACTCCGGAGACCCGGTCCACGACCCGCATCCGCAGCCTCGGGACCAGCCGGCGCAGCCCGTCGCCGAGGATCGCCCACTGCGCGTCGACGACCGTCGCAAGCGCGATGAACAACAGCCCGAAGACCAGCAGCTGCGCCCAGACCGGGCCGCCGTCGGCGGTCACGAACTGCGGTAGGAACGCCAGGTAGAACACGGCCGTCTTCGGGTTGAGCGCTCCCACGAGCAGGCCCCGCCGAAAGGCCGAGCGCGTCCTGCCGGTCGCGGGTGTTGACCGCCCGAGGTCACCCAGCCTCGCGTCGCCAGTGCTGCGCCAGGCCTGCCAGGCCAGCCAGAGCAGCCAGCACGCGCCGGCCACCTTGACCGCGGTGAAGGCAGCGGCCGTCGTGGCGATGACGGCGGAGACGCCGATGACCGCGCCGAGGACGTGCACGAGGTATCCGAGCTCGACTCCGGCGGTCGCGGCGAGCCCGCTGCGCCTACCGCCGTGCAACGTGGTTCCCAGGATGAACGCCACGGACGGGCCAGGGAAGACGATCAGCGGCAGGCTGGCCGCGACGAACAGCAGCAGCGAGCGGGTGGTCACCACGTCGCCCACGGTACGCAGGAGCACAACCCGTTTCGGCGTCTCCGGGATCATGGCGGGCATGCCGACAGACTCCGGTCGCTGGGTGCAGGTCGAGGCCGAACGCCTCGACGGATGGCTGACCCGCTTCACCGAGCGGCACGGCCAGCCGACCTGGACCGCCTCGCCGACCTCTGTGGTGCTGACGGCGCCGGACGGTGCGGCGGCCGAGTGCGTCGTGCCGTTCCCACCGCTGACCCAGCAACCGGGCACGCCGTACGACGGGCTGGTCGCCCACGTCACGACAGACCGCCGAGTGGGCGTGCTGCTCTTCCGGCTCGGCGGCCATGCGGTTGGCGTCTTCGAAGGGACCCGGCTGGTGCGGTCGAAGGTCGGCTCCCGTCAGGTGCACGGTCGCAGCGCGGCCGGTGGGTGGTCGCAGCAGCGCTTCGCCCGGCGGCGGGAGGGCCAGATCCGCGTGGCACTGTCGGCAGCGGCCGACCTGGTGGCGCAGGTGCTGCTTCCGGAGGCGAGTCGGCTCGACGCGCTGGTGCTCGGCGGCGACCGGCGGTCGCTGGACGGCCTCCTGGCCGACGTACGTCTCGAGGCCTTGCGGCGGCTTGTCGTCGAGCCGGTCCTCGACGTGCCGGACCCGCGGCTCAGGGTGCTCCAGGCGACGCCACCGCACTTCCGCGCCGTCCGGATCAGGGTGTCCGAACCCCGTCCCGACTCGTGATCACTCTTGGCCTTACGCGGTATGGGCGAGGTCGTCGCGGTCATCGGAGCCGAGTCGCTGGTCCACCTCGAAGACCCGCTGGCGCCATGAGTTGTCCTCGCAAGCGGTCTTGCGAGCGTGGCAGTTGGAGCAGCGCACGTCGCACTTTTCGATCTCCCGCATGATCACCGACCAGGACCGAGCGTTCCGAAGGAGCCTCGATATCTCAGCTGACTTCTCAGCACGATCGCGGTGATCGAACTCGAGGCAGCGAACGTCCCGCTCACCGCAGTCGACGCAGGGATGCTCGTTGAAGTACTGAGCGAGGTTCGCAACGAGAACGCGTCGGTACCCGCTGTTGCGTCGCGCGACGTTCGCGATGTGGCTAGCGCGGTTCTCCTCGTACCAGAGCCGGCAGCAGGTGCGGCACCGCGACTGCAGGCCGTCGGCCGCCCTTGCGCGACGGTTGAACTCCGAAACGGGACACAGGAGGCCGCAGGTGCTGCACGTCTTGAAGAGACCCATGCGGCACGTCATCAGGCACCCTGGACACAATCCGGTCGTCGCCGACGGACCTGTTGGCTAGTGGTTGAGGATCTCCTCGGACGCTGGACGATCCACGTGCACTTTGTGGTGGGCCCCCTCGGACTCGAACCGAGAACCTGACAGATTAAAAGTCTGCTGCTCTGCCAATTGAGCTAGAGGCCCGGGACATGGGAACAACGATGGGAACAACTCGAGGAAGAACCCTGGAAGAACCCGCCCAGATCCCGGGCCAGCGTAGCGTCGGCGCCGAGCGGCTGGGATGCGCTGTTCCCCCAGGCGCGCTGATGGCAACGGCTCGCGGCGACGAAGCCGCGCAACACCAGAGTGAGCAGGCGCCGCTAGCGGCTCCATCGCCGGGGGTGTGTGCGAAGCGCCTTCGCGAGCACCTTCTCGTACCCGCTCCGAGCGTCGTCACCTCGCGCCTCCTCAAGCCCCTGCAGCAGCCCGAAGCTGAAGCCGTTCTCACCGGCGAGGTGCGCCGCCACGCCCAGCTCCCGCAACACTGATCGAGCGACCACGCTGTCCTGGTGCTCGCCGAGCACCATCTGCAGCCGCTTCAACCGCCGCGCCGCCTGGTCGGCCTTCCGACCTATGACGGGAACGGTCACCTCGGCGGCGTACCGCGCCCTCTTCGCGTCCTTCCGCACGGTGTGCAGCAGCATGTCCCGTGCGGCCGCCTCGTCCGCCGCGGACGCCGCCGAGGCCGAGCGCCGCAGCCGGCGGACGGACCTCGCGGTGAGTCTCGGCAGCTCCCCCTCAGCAGGCTGATGAGCGAAGGCGGTGAGCGGGGGGTCCTCGATCAGGGACGCGAGGGTGTCGAGCAGGGCGACATGCCGGCTGTCGTCCAACGCGGCGATGAGGTCGCCACGAGCGGGACGACGCCGGGCCGCCAGCTCCCGGTCGATGCGCTGCACCACCGGGCCCATCACGAGCTCGGCCGGCAGTGAGCCGACTGCGGCGCGCAGCCG
>JBOGDX010000270.1:0-5000 GCA_050743225.1 Actinomycetes bacterium
GGCCGCACCCGTTAGACTCGTCACCGCCCTCCGGGGCTTGCGCCCGTAGCTCAACGGATAGAGCATCTGACTACGGATCAGAAGGTTGGGGTTTCGAATACCTCCGGGCGCGCCACTCGATACCGCAGTCATCAGGCCAGCAACCGTTGATGTCAACCGGCTCCCTTCTTCTCCCTTCATCGATGACCAGAGTCTTCATCGTGGGAGATCTGTGGCCTGGGCGATGGACGCGGCGAACGTTGGGCGACCGTCAGGCCCGCGTTCCAGCCGGGGGCCCGGCCGTGGGTGGGCGGGCGGATGCCGTCCATGTCATGGCCGCTCCGGGTCAGCAACCAGGCGACCAGTGAGTTTGAGTTCCACATCTCGCCTGCAATCAGCTCGTCGCGGCCCCAGGCGGCCGGTGGGAACTCCGGCGCCAGGGCCAACACCTGCTCCGCCTGAGACCGGGTGCTGCTGACCCGCTGGGGGCTGTCGACTGCTTCGGTGATGTCCGGGATGCCGCCGCCGCGCCAGCAGCGGACCTCATAGCGGAAGGACCGGAACCGGCCCAGCCACCGGAGTCCGACCGGCCCCTCGCAGACCACACCCCTGTCTGCCGCGTCGATGCCCCACGCCGGCCCCATCTCGATGGCGAACCAATCGCCGCCGAGTTGGACCATGAGAGCAGCGTGGTAAAGGTTGCACCTGTCACGACGTTCGTACCGAGCGGTGAGCGCTTCGAAGATCCGCCCGTTCGTGCGTACGCAGTGCGTGTTGTCACCAGCCCCGAGCGGCAACCAGTACAGCTCGACGCAGTTGCGAACTCGCCCCGACTCCGCTGTGTCCTTCACGGTTCGCCGTTCCCTCTCAACTGGTCGACGTGCTTCCTACCGATGCTGCGGCCGTCAGTACTGGATGGTCCAGAGACGCCAAGCCCTCCTCAGCGGGACTTTCGTCCCCTTGTGCGGGCGACGACTCACTCCGCATGGGGACCTTGGGCTCTGCACTCATCGGGGAGTCCGGCCTAGCGTCGGAGGCCAGGGCAGGTACGTCCGCGAAATGAGCGTGTGTCATGTCATCCACTCGAACCATGTCGTCGAATACCGACCGGCTCGCGGCGATGGCAACAGGTCCCCGCGGAGTGAAGGCCACAGCGGGACGGCTCGCGTGGCTTGCCGCCGTCCTTGCGCTTCGTGCACCTGGCGATGGCGCTCGACATGAGCTTGTCGTACGACCCGATCGAACCCGTGATCGTGCTCTTGTACGTCGCCGCGACGGCACTGTTGCTGCACGGTGCGCGAGGTGGAGGTGTCCGCGGTGAGTAAACGTGATGTGAAGAACAAGCCGATGACCGCGACATGGTCCGGCCGGAGCGCGGTCTGGTCCAGTGTCGTGGTGGCCCTGGGCATCGTGGTCGCGGCCATGTACGGGTTGCTTGCCGCCGAGCCCTATCGAGACCTTCCCGCCGCCACCGTGCTGGGTGCCAAGGCCCAGGACGTGTGCAGCATCCTGGTTGCCGGAGCGCTCACCTTCCTGGTCCTTCGACCGCTGGTCACTCCACGCGCACACCTGGTTCGTCTCGGGCTGTTGGCGTACGTCGCCTACAGCTACGCGATCTACCTGACCGGTGTCCCGATGAACCGCGTCTTCCTGGTGTACGTGGTGATCGAGGCAGCGGCCGGCGCGGCCCTCCTCGACGGACTGATCAGGTTGCGTCCTTCGGCCTGGCCGCGGATCAGATCACGGCGGCTGGAGCGGGGGACCGGGTGGATGCTCCTCGTCGTGGCGGTCCTGTTCGCGATGCTCTGGCTCTCGACGCTGGTCCCGTACGCTCTCGGCGGGCCTCCTCCGGATCCGGAGGGGGTCGGCGGCACGCCCTATCCGGTGTTCGTGCTCGACCTGGTTGTGGTGCTCCCTTGCCTCCTCGCCGTAGGGCTACTGCTTGTGCACGGCCGCGCCATCGGCGGTCCGCTTGCCGTGGTGGCGCTGATCAAGATCGTCACCCTGTTCACGGCTCTCTGGGCCGGAGTCGCGGCTGTCGCGGTGACGGGCGAGCCGCTGCACCTCGGCCTTGACGCTGCGCCCAGCCTGCTGCTGCTCGTTCTCAGCGCCTGGTTGGCTGTGCTGTGGCTGCGCGAGCTGAAGCCCGACCGACGCCGGTACCTGCGATCGGCTCTCTGGGAGAGTGAGCGGTGAAGGCCCAAGGTCCTGGCATCTCGGGACCCGCGGCACCAGAAAGTTGCCGTCCTGCCGGCAGAAACTGAAGCCGACCCGGGAGGAGCCCTCATGAATGCACACACCTCGGGACCCCGAGCCCTTGTCGTCTACGAGTCGATGTTCGGCAACACTGAGCGGATCGCCCGCGCAGTGTCCGACGGCTTGCGCGACAGCGGCTTCGAGGTCACCTGCACAGACGTTCGCGACACCGAGCTCGGTGTGCCTGTGGGCGCCGATCTGCTCGTGGTGGGGGCACCCACGCACGCGTTCTCGTTGAGCCGGCCGCGGACCCGCGCCGACGCATTGCGACAAGGGGCGGCTGCGGACCATGCCGAGGTCGGACTGCGGGAGTGGCTGTGGCAGTCGCGACCCGATCCGAGCCTGAACGCGCCACTTGCGGCGGTGTTCGACACCCGCGTGTCGCGGGTACGCCGGCTGCCCGGTGCCGCACGCAAGGCCGCAAGGCTGGCCCGGCATCGCGGCTTCGAGCCGGTCGGTGCGCCGGGCGCGTTCCTGGTCGAGGGCACTCCCGGACCACTGAACGCCGGCGAGACTGTGCGGGCCACCCACTGGGCCGAGAGCATTGCCCGGACCTGCCTCGAACGGCGCGGATTGGCGCCAGCCCGAACCGAAGACGACGCCCGCACCTGAAGGAAGATCCGATGCACGCACTTGTCCGCCCCGGACTTGCAAGGCCGCGCGGGGACGAGGTGCACGATCCGCGACGGCCCGAAGAGACCGACGCGAGTGTGCAGGACGTAAGTCCCGACTGCTTCGAGACCTTGGCCCGTCGCGCCTCGGAGCCGGACGACGCAGGCTGAGGACAGCAACTTGAGGAGGGGCGATGAGGTCGGACCGTCATACGCTGGTCGAGAGCCCTGACGACCGGCGACTCAGCCGATTGGAGCGCGGCCGGCTCGACCACATCGCGCATGAGGCCACGCCGGATCACTCAGACATCGAGGGGTCGCCGGAACCAGGGCGCGCGTTGCGCGGTCGCGCGCTGATCCGTCGCTGGGTGATCGCCACCTCAGCCGGCGCCGCGCTCGCCTACGCTATCGCCATGCTGTCCTCGACTCTTGGGGCCGCGATGGACGCGCCCCGTGGGGTCACAGCCCTCATGCTGGCCACGAACGATCGCAGCCACTGAAATGGGATCTCGGACGATGGGACGAACCCCGCCGATCCGTCGCCTCGTCGAGCTGGCGACTCGGGCACCCTCGGTACACAACACACAGCCATGGTTCTGGGGTGTGGACAGTGATCGTCTGGTCCTGTTTGCCGATCGGTCTCGCCAACTGATGCACGCCGACCCCGACGGTCGCGACCTCATCCTCAGCTGCGGCGCCGCTCTGCACCACGTTCAGGTGGCCGCGGCGGGTGCTGGCTGGAGACCCGTGGTCCGGCGCATGCCCGACGCCTACAACGACGCCCATCTGGCGAACATCTCGTTCCACCCGGAGCCGGCCACGCCAGCGGCTCGCGCCGCCGTGGATGCACTGGAGCGTCGGCGCACCGACCGCAGATCGCCCACGAGCTCGCCGGTGCCGCGCGGACAGCTTGATCGGCTCCTCGGGCTGGGACCGCCGGCCGGTGTGACAATCTTCGCCGTCGTCTCACGCCAAGCGCGAACGGAGCTGCTGCAGATCCTCGCCGAAGCCGACCGGCAGCAGCGTGAAGACCGCGACTACGTCGACGAGATCGTCAGGTGGACCGGCCGAGTGGATGGCGAAGGGATTCCATCAAGCAGCTTGCTTCGTCGTGATTCAGGGGTGGGTCGCGCCGACCCCGTTCCGACCGGTCCACCGCCCAGGTTCCCGTCGGGGAGCCTCGTCGACGACTCGCACTCGCCTGAAGTCGAGCCGGTACTTCTCGCGGTCTGCACGTCCTCCGACGACACGGCCTCACGGCTGCGGGCAGGAGAAGCACTGGGAGCCATGCTCGTTCATGGCACGGTGGCGGGCATGGCGATGGTCCCACTGAGCCAGGCGATCGAGGTCGACCGCACTCGCGTCTTGCTGCAAGACGACCTGCTGAGCGACACCGCCAGTCCGCAGATCGTGGTCCAGGTGGGTTGGGCGCCACCCGGTCGCATACAGGTCCCGCTGACCCGCCGTCGGCCGGTGGACGACGTGCTCGGCGACGTGAGCTCGCTTCCACCTGGGATCGGTCCGTACCACCCGTAGGTCACGGCCTGAGCCGGTCAGTACGCCTTGGGCGCTTCATCGGGGTTCATTCTTCCGGCTCAGCCGGCGCGACCCGCGACGGTGAGCAGCACGACCGCATCGGTCAGGGCTTCGAGGTCGTGGCGACGCGGCGGGATGTGCACGTAGCTTCCTTCGGCACCATGCCACGACTCGTCGCCGGCGTGCAGCCGCACTTCGCCGCGGAGAACCTGCAGCGTGGCCTCTCCGGGTGAGTCGTGCTCACCGAGTGCGCGTCCGCCGGCCAGGGCGATCAGGGTCTGCCTGAGTTCGTGCTTTTGGCCGCCGTAGACGGTGACCGCGGCGCGCCCGCTGCCCGATGACCGAGTGGAGTCGAGCAGCTCGTCGGCCAGCGCGGTCAATGAATGTTCGTTCACCACTCAGCCCACCCGGTCCCAGCCACGCCGCGGCCGATGTGTTCCCAGCTGTTCGTCTCGGCTGCGGTAGACGATGTAGGGCCTCGTCAGGTATCCGAGAGGTGCGCTGAACACGTGCACCAGGCGGGTGAAGGGCCACAGGGCGAAGAGCAGCATCGCGGACAGCCCGTGCAGCTGGAAGCCCAGCGGTGCCTCGGCCATGAGGTCAGGGTGGAGCGAGAAG
>JBOGDX010000271.1:0-4969 GCA_050743225.1 Actinomycetes bacterium
GCTCGCGACCACGGCGACCCCCGGCTGGTGCCGCACGGTGTGCGAGCCGATGGTGATCATCAACCGACCGCGGGTGCCGAGCACGTTGCGCCGGTGGTCGTCCATGGCGACCCGGCCGGCCACCAGGTGTTGGGTCCCGTTGATCTCGACGCCGACGCCATAAGGGTCGAAGTCGGCGTCGAGGTACCAGGTGCCGTCGGCCCGCTGGACGCGCCGCTGGCAGACCGGGACCGGCAGCCCATAGCGTCGGATGGCCCGGTTCCAGTCGCGCTCGGGCAGGGAGTGGATCCCGCCCTCGACGTCGTCGATGGCCTCGAGGATGAGGGGCCGGCGGACCAGCCGCGCCCGTCCGTGCACCACGGCCCGGAGCTCGCTGGGCCGGGCAAGCCGTTGCTGGACCGTCGAGATCACCAGCAGCCGGCCGCGGGAGTCGGGGGAGATCTGGCTCGCCGCGTCGACGACCGCCTGGGGCAGCAGCAGCCGCGCAGGCGTCCGCGCCGGGTGGACCAGATCAGGACTCAGCCGTCTGGACTGCGACACCCGCACGGTCACCCCACAGCGCTGATCGACGAGATCGGTGGCGTCCGAGCCGTGCGGTACGACCGTGTGCAAGGTGGACGCCGAGAACCCTTTCAGGCCCTCGGCCTCCAACGCGGTGAGCCCGGCGAGGGCGGCCTCCGGCCCGCTGTGCAGCACGGCGACCCAGAGCCGCTGCCGGAACGTCAGCTCGCCGCGACCCAGCAGGACGACTCGTGGCCCGATCTTCAGCCAGCGGCCGGTGTCGACCCGGTGACTGACGGCGTGGCGGTCCGCGCCGAGGAACGCCAGCTGGTCCCGGCTGACCACGTGGTCCTGCCCGAGGGCGAGCACCGCGAGGCGCTCCTCGTCCAACCGTCCCCTGCGCGGCACGGGCCGACTGTGCCCGACCCGGAGCCGTCCACAGCGTCAGCCGTCCCCAGCCCACGAGGCCACCCCATCGTCGGAGACGTTCCGCGGTCTAGAAGTCCCGATCCGTCTCCGATCATGGAAACCCGTGCGGGCGAACGGTCAGGCGGGGTGCGCGCCCGTCAGCGTCACCTGTGCCGGGCCCGCGGACGTCGCAGCGGCCACCGAACCGAGCACCCAGGCGGGCACACCGCGACCGCTGAGGACGTCGACGGCACGGTCGGCGTCGTCCGAGGCCACCACGGCCACCATGCCGACGCCCATGTTGAGCGTCCGCTCGATCTCGTCGCGAGGGACCGCCCCGACCGCCTGGACCAGGCCGAACACCGAAGCGGGCGCCCACGTGGAGCGGTCAACGGTCGCCGCCAGCCCGTCGGGGAGCACGCGGCCCAGGTTCGCCGCCAGCCCCCCACCGGTCACGTGGCTGAACGCGTGAACGTCGACGTCGGCGATCAGCGCCAGGCAGTCCTGCGCGTAGATCCGGGTCGGCTCGAGCAGCTCCTCGCCGAGGGTGCGACCCAGCTCGTCGACGCGCCGGCCCAGCGCCCAGCCGGCCCGCTCGAGCAGCACGTGGCGCACCAGCGAGTAGCCGTTGCTGTGCAGACCGCTCGAGGCCATCGCGACGAGAACGTCGCCGGCCCGGACCCGCTCCGCGCCGAGCAGCCGGTCGGCCTCGACCACCCCGGTCCCTGCGCCGGCCACGTCGTACTCGTCCGGACCGAGCAGCCCCGGGTGCTCCGCCGTCTCCCCGCCGACTAGCGCGCAGCCGGCGAGGACGCAGCCCTCCGCGATCCCCTTGACGATGGCGGCGATCCGGTCCGGGACGACCTTCCCGCAGGCGATGTAGTCGGTCATGAACAGCGGCTCCGCGCCGCAGACCACCAGGTCGTCGACGACCATGCCCACCAGGTCGTGACCGATCGTGTCGTGGCGGTCCATCGCGGCCGCGACGGCGACCTTGGTGCCCACGCCGTCGGTGGAGGTCGCGAGCAGCGGACGGACGTACGTCGTCAAGGCGCTCACGTCGAACAGCCCCGCGAACCCGCCGATCCCGCCGACGACCTCGGGCCGGGTTGCCTTGGCCACCCATTGCCGCATGAGGTCCACGGCCCGGTCACCCGCGGCGATGTCGACGCCGGCCGCGGCGTAGGTCGAGCCCTGCTCGGTCACCCGACGAACCCTACCGGCGCACTTGGCCGGGCCCGGCCGGCGCGCAGGGTCGCTAGGGCGTGAGCCGGCTCACGTACTGGCTGGCGTCGTTCTGCGCGAACGCCTGGCCGAACATCGCCAGGAAGTCGCCCCCTGCGTTGTCCAGACCCATGTAGTCACCGAGGAAGTAGCCGCGGGCGAACGGCGCCTTGCGGATGTCGAACGACGCCGGGGTGATCCGCTGCTCCTCCCAGCTCGCCGGGTTGGCGCAGCTCTCGCTCCCGGACTCGCATGACACCACGAAGTAGTCGGTGTCCAGCGAGGCCGTGCTCGCGGTGTTGTTGCGGAAGTCGTAGTAGGTCACCGCGACCGTCCCGTCGCCGTCCACGTGGACCGACGGGGTGAACGCCTGCTGGTCGAAGTTCGGCTCGGTGCCCGGCGTCTTGTTGACCTCGATGGGCGCGGACCAGGTCTGGCCGCCGTTAGTGGACTGGCTGAACGCGATGCTGTCGTGGTCGACGAGGAACAGCCCGCCGTCGAAGCGCGCGTCCATCCACACCGCGTAGAGGTTGCCGGTAGCCGGGTCGACCGCCACCTCAGGGATCAAGTCGCCCGCCCGGATCGGGCACGCTCCCTGGTCACCGGGGTCCGGGCACGCCACGTTCTCGACGTCGATCGGCGTGTCCTCACGGATCAGGCTCATGGGGATCATGTCGTCGACCCTGCTCGGGTGGGTCCACGTCAGGCCCTGGTCGTCGGAACGGATGAAGGACAGCTTCACCGGCCCGATCCCACCGCGCCGGTTCGAGGAGTTCGTGACGTCGGCGAAGAAGTCGAACAGGGTGCCCGACGGCGCGACCACGATCTGGTTGCCGATCGTCTGCTTGTTGGCACCGGTCTCGTAGATCTTGCGGGCCGGCTCGAAGGTGTCGCCGCCGTCGGTGGTCCGGGTGAAGTAGATCGGGCCCTTGAACCCCAGGCCGATGACGTTCTCCGGGTTGATGATCGAGCCCGTCGACAGCTGCACCCGGTCCCACACCGCGTAGACGAGGTCTGGGTCGTTGGGGTCGGCCGTGATGGAGTTCTTGTCGTTGAGGAAGCGCCCGACGGGGTCGGTGATCAGCCGGATCGCCGGCTCCCAGGTCAGGCCGCCGTCGGTCGAGCGGTTGTAGGTCATGCCGTTGGCCCCGAACGCTGCACCGACGTCCGGGTCGGTCACCAGGCTCATGGCGTGCAAGGTCCCGTCCGGGCCGAACGAGATCCACGGGTCGGACGAGCGCTGGAAGCTACCGCCGGTGCAGCGGGTGTCGTTGGGGACCGCGACCTGAGTCCATGTCGAACCACCGTTGAAGCTCACGGCCGCCACGTTCCCCTTCGCGCCTCCGTTGGAGTAACGGTCCTGCTGGTAGAAGCCGACCACGTTGGCCGTGTTGGTCGGGTTGACCTCGATCCAGGGCTCCACCTCCGCGCCGGGGAAGTTGATGCCCGATCCGTCCGGCGGGCAGGCGGCCAGCGGGTTCCCGCCGGAGGCGAGCACCGGCGGGCTCGCCGTGAGCGGCGCGGCCTGCACGGCCGTGGCCAGCAGCACCACGACCCCGAATCCGATCATCACTGAGGTGGCCGGCTTGCGCATCGCGGTCTCCCTACGCCCTGACGGACGGCGCGGCGCGAGCGCGCCGTCGGGACCGGAACAACCGTCACGCTAGTCCCGTCTGCGGCGTCCGCCTACGGGTGCGAGGGGTCGAGGTCGGGTCAGGGGCGGGTCAGGGCGTCCTCGGCGCCGGCGCCGCCGATCAAGGTCGCGGGCCCGACCTCCAGCAGGTGCTTGCCGAGCAGCTCCGGCTCGGGCAGCTCGACCGGGTAGACACCGTCGAAGCACGCCCGGCACAACCGGTCCACCGGCTGTTCGGTCGCGGCGACCAGACCCTCCAGCGAGATGTAGGCCAGCGAGTCGGCGTCGATCGACGCACGGATCTCCTCGACCGACAGGCCGTTGGCGATCAGCTCGCCGGGCGAGGCGAAGTCGATGCCGTAGAAGCAGGGCCACTTCACCGGCGGCGACGAGATGCGCACGTGCACCTCCACGGCCCCCGCCTCGCGCAGCATCCGGACCAGCGCTCGCTGGGTGTTGCCCCGCACGATCGAGTCGTCGACCACGACCAGCCGCTTGCCCGCGATCACGTCGCGCAGCGGGTTGAGCTTGAGCCGGATGCCGAGCTGGCGGATCGTCTGCGACGGCTGGATGAACGTGCGGCCGACGTAGGAGTTCTTGACCAGGCCCAGGCCGTACGGGATGCCGGAGCCCTGTGAGTAGCCGACCGCTGCCGGTGTCCCCGACTCGGGGACCGGGATCACCAGGTCGGCGTCCGCCGGCGCCTCGTCGGCCAGCCGCCGGCCGACCTCCACGCGGGTGGCGTGCACCGACCGACCGGCGATCCGGGTGTCGGGGCGGGCCAGGTAGACGTACTCGAACAGGCAGCCCTTCGGCTCTGACGGCGCGAACGACTGGGTGCGCAGGCCATGCTCGTCGATGGCGATCAGCTCGCCCGGTTCGACCTCGCGGACCTGTGCGGCGCCCACGATGTCCAGCGCAGCCGTCTCACTGGCGACGACCCAGCCGCGTTCCAGACGCCCGAGCACGAGGGGGCGGATCCCCTGCGGGTCGCGGGCGGCGTACAGCGTCTCCTCGTCCATGAAGACGAGCGAGAAGGCGCCCCGCAGCCGGGGCAGCACCTCCATCGCGGCCTGTTCGAGCGAGAGATCGGGGTACGACGCGAGAAGCGCTGTGACGATCTCGGTGTCCGTGGTGCTGTGCAGCGCGTTGCGGGACCCAGTGGTGCCCTCGCGCCACCTCCGGGTCTCGTCGCTGGTGGGC
>JBOGDX010000272.1:0-4967 GCA_050743225.1 Actinomycetes bacterium
TGAGTCCGGTCCCGCCCTCACCAGGGCCCCTACTGCCAGTCGGGCTTGGGGTAGACGATGGTCTCCGTCGTCGCGACGTCGGTCGGACCGACAACCTCCACCTTGCCCGACTGCCACTGCGCGAGGATGAACTTGCCCTGCGGCTCGCCCTTCTCGTTCCAGGAGAGCGGACCGAGGATCGTCTCGATCTCGTTCTCGTGCAGGTAGTCCTTGATCTTCGCCTGATCGAGGCTGCCGACATCCTCGACGGCCTTCTGCAGCACCTGCGCCGCCGCGAAGGCGTCCGCCGCGTCCTCGGCAGGTGTCGCGCCGTCGTAGGCCTCGCCGTACGCCGTCACGAACTCCTCGTTGAGAGGCGTGGTGGCCTGCTCGTTCCAGGAGACCGTGTAGAAGACGCCCTCGGTGTTGGCCTCGCCGACACCGTCGCTGTACTGAGCGGCGTTGCTCGGTGCCGACGTCTGGAATAGCGCCTTGGGCGAGTAGTCGAGCTGCTTGAGCGACCGTACGAGCCCGACGCCGTCCTCGAACACCGCGCCCTGCGCGATGAGGTCCGGCTTCCGGTTCTTGAGTGTGTTGGCGATGGTCTGGAAGTTGGTCGTGTCCGCCGGGTAGACCGACGAGTAGACGGTCTCCACGCCGATCCCTTCGAGTTGCTGCTGCATCGACTCGATCACCGGGCGGGTGAACGGGTCGTCCTGCGTGGGATAGGCCGCCGTCTTGGGCCGCTCGGCCTCCGGCAACGACTCGATGTAGTCGACGAAGACGTCCGCCTGGCGAGGTGCGGTCGCCGGCTGGGCGAAGAAGAGGTACTCGAAGCCGCGGCTGAACATGTCCGGCGCACCGCCGGCCGGCTCCACGAAGACCATGCCGTTCTTCTCCGCCACGGCCGAGGCGGGGAAGTTGAGCAGCGACGAGAAGGTGCCGAGCAGCAGGTCGACCTTGTCCTGCGTGATCAGCTTCGTGTAGTCCGACACCACGGTGTCCTGGTTGCTGGCGTCATCGGTGATCTTGAGCTCGACCTGCCGTCCGAGGATGCCGCCTTCGTCGTTGACCATGTCGCGCCACACCTCGTAGCCCCGCTTGGCCTCGCCACCGGGCTGCGAGAAATCGCCGGTCAGCGGCAGCGAGACGCCGATCGTGATCGGCTCGTCGCTCGCACCGTCGCCGCCGTCCGAGGCGTTCGGGTTCTCCTGCTGGCACGCACCGAGCAGCAGGGCGGCGACCGCGAAGCCAGCGGCGACCTTCACCGTCCGGCTGGTCCGGGCACGAGTGGTGGGGCGGACGGGCATGGCGCACTCCAGGTGGTCCGGTTGGGACGCAATCGATTGCGACCCGGGCATCATGGAAGCGGCAGGACAGCCATGTCAAGCGCGGCGCCGGAGGACCCGCTAGGCCCGCACAAACGATTGCTGCATGGTTACCCAGGGTGGCGATGGTGGCCGCTAGGCTGACCGCCGTGCGGCATCCCACGCTCCGCGACGTCGCCCAGCGTGCCGGTGTGCACCCGGCGACGGCGTCCCGGGCGCTCAACCCGCAGACCCGCGGCCTGGTCAACGAGGAGACCGCCAGCCGGGTGATCAAGGTGGCCGAGTCCCTCGGGTACCGGCCCAACCCGATCGCGCGCAGCCTCAAGACCGCGCGCTCGACGACTGTCGGCCTCGTCATCCCGGATCTCACCAACCCTCTCTTCCCGCCGATCGTGCGAGGGATCGAGGATGTGCTGGGCCCGGCCGGTTACAGCGCCTGGATCGTCAACACCGACAACGACCCGGCCCGGGAGCGGTCGCAGATCGAGTCCCTGCGGTCGCGCCAGGTGGAGGGCCTCATCATCGCCACCGCCAGGCTGCAGCACCCCCTCCTCGAGGAGCTGCACGCCGACGGGATGCCGATGATCCTGATCAATCGCCGCATCTCCGGGGGAAACATCCCGTCGGTCACGCCCGACGACGCGTCAGGGACGTGGATGGCCGTGCGACACCTGGTCGGCCTCGGCCACCGGCGGATCGCCCACCTCGCCGGGCCGCAGGACACATCGACCGGGCTTGTCAGGTGCCGGTCATACCGCGAGGCGTTGCGGGACAACGGCCTCGACGACGACCCGGCGCTGGTGGCCACCTGCGACTACTGGACCGAGGAGCAGGGCGCCAAGGGCCTGCGCGAGCTGCTCGACGGTGGCACCGAGTTCACGGCGGTCCTGGCCGGGAACGACCTGCTCGCACTGGGCTGCTACGACGTCTGTGAGGAACGCGGCATCACCTGCCCCGACGAGCTGAGCATCATGGGGTTCAACGACATGCCGTTCATCGACAAGCTGCGCCCGCCCCTGACCAGCGTGCGCGTCCCGCACTACGAGGTCGGCGCCGAGGCCGCCCGGATGCTCATCGAGACCCTGCAGGACCCCACCCGCCACCCACGCTCGGTCCTGCTGCCGCTCACCATGAGCGTGCGCCAGTCCACGGCTCAGGCACCCGCCCGCTAGCTGCACCCGCTCATCGCTGCGCGCGGTGTCAGTGCGGCCGGATCCGGTGCGGCGCCGACGTGACGCCGCCGGATGTCGCGACGACCGTGAGCCGGTGCTTCGTCACCGGGATCCGCACGGTCGCCGTGCCGTCCCGCCGCACGGTCGGCCGCCTCGTCACGGTGCGGCCCTTCACCGGGTCGGCGGTGACCTTCGTCGGGGAGCCCGGCAGCAGCCCGCGCAGGGTGAGGGTGACCGTGGTGCGCTTGCGCACCCGCTTCGGGCCGGAGACCGATGGGTACGCCGGCACGTCGACCGTCGTGGCCGCCACCGGCGACCAGGCGACCGCGTTCCCGGCCCGGACGGAGACGTCGCGCAGCCCGGCGACCACGCCCCGGACGACGACGCCGTTCGCACCTGGACCCAGCCTGGTGCGCTCGCCGTTGACGCGCACCGCCTGGCGGGTCAGCGGGGCTCCGCCGGTGTCCACCGGGGGTGCCCACGACAGGGTCACCTCGCCGCGACCTGTCGAGGTGACCACGAGGCCGGTTGCGGCCGCGGGCGGGTAAGCGGCGACGACCCGTCGCCATGCCGACGCCTGGTTCCCGGCGACGACCCGGTAGTCGGCCGTCGCGTCGGCCGGCAGAGCCAGCTGCGCCGTTCCCGCGTCGGAGGCGGCCGTCGTCCCCGCTGTCTCGAGCAGCGACCCGTCCGGTGCCTGCCGTTCGAGCTGCACGGTAGCCCCCGGGGGCAGGCCGGTGGCGCGGACGCTCGTCGTGGTCCCGGCTCGGACGATGTCGGCGTCGGGGATCTCGGTCGGCAGGACCGGGCCATGCGCGGTTCGGGACCCGCCGAGGTCGTCGAGCGACACGGTGGCCGAGCCGCCGGGTGCCGACAGCGCCACGGTCGCCGCGGTGGTGCTCACGGAGGCGGTGGCCGACACCGACGACGCCGGTTGGTCGGCGGCCCGCGGCGCGATCACGGTCAGCCAGGACAGCGACGTGCCCCGCTGGCTGGCACGCAGGGAGGGGGCGGGCGCGAGCTCGCCGTAGGCCTTGCTGTTCCAGCCCCGCCTCGGGTTCCGCTTGCCCACGGCGACATCGAGCGGCGCGCCGCCCGAGGTGAACAGCAGCGACACGTTGGCGCCCGGTCCGCTCGTGTGGGCAGCGTCCGCGGCCACCCGGACCTCGCGGTCTCGCCCGAGGCCCCACTGCTGGCTTGCGCGCACGCGCTTCGGGGAGGCGAGCCGGTCCCAGACCACGAGCACGTCGTCGGCCCGGTCGTAGGCCACCGTCCTGGTGAGGGTCACGCCGCGGTAGCCGCGGTCCACCACGGTGGCGATGTCGAGGCCGTTGACGCTGGTGGTGCGCAGGTCGGGACGCAGCCGCGTCCGATGGACGCCGTGGACGAGCACGGCGTTGTGCGCGGCCCTGGACACGATGAAGCTGCGGGTGGGGCCGTAGGAGTAGCGCCACTGCCCGGTGTCGAGCAGCAGCGGTGACCCGTGGGCGTAGAGCGTGACCGAGCCCGCGTCGTCGTGCGCGTGGGGAGTGGCCTTGCCCGCTCGTACGCTGAAGTAGGTCTCGTCCGCGAACGCGCGCCGCGTCCCCCAGCCGGACCGGCCGAAGACGTAGCCGCCCTCGAACTCGCTGAACGTCGACGCCGGGACCGGGCCGGTCGCTCCGAGCGACGCCGGGAACTCGGCCGCGGTGCCCACCCACGTCGCCGGGTTGAGCGGGACCGGGCTGGTGTCGCCGAGGGCTTCGAGATGCCCGTCGGGGCGGGTGGCCTGGGCGAGGAACGCCGGCACCCGGAACCGGCGGTCGAGCTCGGGCGGCACCGGGTTGCCGCCGCGGCGCAGCCGCTCAGCCGCCTGGCCGAACCAGCGGTAGTTGTTGAGGGCGTACTGCAGCGCGCCCTCCTCGTCGGAGCCGTCGGCACGGATGAGGCGAACGGCGAGCGACCGCATCCGGCGGACGGCCACGTCGCGCAATGCGGGCCGCCGCAGCGTCTCGCCGATGGCGTAGAGGCCCATCGACTGGTGCAACGACGCGTTGTTGACGCCCTCGTATCGGCTCCCGTCGGCGAGCAGGCGACCGTGCCGCGCCAGGGCCTTGAGCAGCCACGGCCGGTCTCCGCGCGGACCGGCAGCGGCGCAGACCAGGACCAGCGACCGGAACCCTTCGTAGATGGGCGGACCCCAGGCGTAGCGGCTGCTCCGCCCGCCCGGCGGGTTGTCGCGGATCCAGTCGCGCAGCAGGAAGTAGAACCGGTCGAGGAACTCCTTGTTCCCGGTCTTCACGCCGCGGCGGAGCAGCGGCAGCAGGTAGTGCAGCGAATGCATGTGCCCGTTGCCGCTGCTGTCCAGCGTGCCGACCGGCCGCCACTTCGGGTTCGCGGCAAGCCGGAACCAGCCGTACTGCCCGAGGTCCGCGCGACCGGCCATGAGGGCGCGTGCCTTGGGTGCGGTGCCCTTCTGGGCGCGACCGAGCCCCATGTTGCACTGGTC
>JBOGDX010000273.1:0-4961 GCA_050743225.1 Actinomycetes bacterium
GGCCGGGACCGCTTCGTCCTCGCGGTCGCGTGACGGCGCGGCGGGCCCCGAATGGGTAGCCGGCCGCAACCCCGTCGTCGAGGCGCTGCGCGCCCAGGTGCCGGCCACGGTGCTGTACGTCGCCGAGCGCATCGACTCCGACGATCGCGTGCGTGAGTCCCTCAAGCTCGCGGCCAGGGCCGGGATCCCACTCATGGAGGCGTCCCGCACCGAGCTGGACCGGCTCGCGTCTGGTGCGCACCACCAGGGTCTGGCGCTGCAGGTGCCGCCGTACTCCTACGCCCACCCGGACGACCTGACCGCAATCGCCGAGGAAGCCGGCGTTCCCTCGCTCCTCGTGGCGCTCGACGGCGTCACCGACCCGCGCAACCTCGGCGCGGTGCTGCGCTCGGCGGCGGCGTTCGGCGCTCAGGGGGTGGTGGTTCCCGCGCGCCGGTCCGCGGGTGTGACCGCCACGGCATGGAAGGTCTCGGCCGGCGCAGCGGCGCGGGTGCCGGTCGCCAGGGCGACCAACCTCACGCGGACGCTGCAGGCCTACCAGAAGGCCGGGCTGTACGTCGTCGGGCTGGACGGCGACGCCACGACCGACCTGGCCCGGGTCGAGGTCGTCACCGAGCCGGTCGTGCTCGTGGTCGGCTCGGAGGGCAAGGGGCTCTCCCGGCTGGTGCGTGAGGCCTGTGACGTGGTGGCCGCGATCCCCATCACGTCGGCAGCCGAGTCGCTCAACGCCGGCGTCGCGGCGGGCATCGCGCTCTATGAGGTGGCGCGGCGACGCCGGAGCGAGTGAGGAGCGTCGGCGGAGCGCGCAGGTGTGGTGGCGCGGCGACGCCGGAGCGAGTGAGGAGCGTCGGCGGAGCGCGCAAGTGTGGCGGCGCGGCGACGCCGGAGCGAGTGAGATCGTCATGATCGGAGATCGAGCGCGGTCTCTTGGGCGACGAACGGTCTCCATAGCGGGCTACGGGCCGTCGGTGTCGTCGTAGGGCTCGGCCTCGACGGTAGGAGTGCCGATGCGCGACCCGAGGACGGCTGCCTCGTCGGGCTTGTGGGCGAGCACGTCGGCGACGTACGACCGCGCAGCCGGCATCAGCCCGACGTCGCGGCCGGCCCGCTCGGAGAGGAACCACCGGTGCTCCAGCACCTCGTGGAACACCTCCGCCGGCTCGAGCTTTCCGCGCAGATCCTTCGGCACCGCACGCACCACGGGCTCGAAGGCCTCGGTGACCCACCGGTGCGCGACGATCTCCTCGTCCTCGTTCTGCACGTCCTTCGCGGCGCAGTAGGCATCGAGGTCGTTGAGCAGCCGTCGCGCCTGGTTCTCCTCGACGTCCAGGCCGGTCAGCCGGAGCAGCCGGCGGCCGTGGTGACCCGCGTCGACGACCTTGGGCTCGAGCCGGACGGAGCGGCCGTCGAGGTCCGTGACGATCGTCAGCTCGGCGACGTCGAAGCCGAGGTCGTTGAGCCGGCGGATGCGCTGGTCGATCCGGAACCGCTCACCGGTGTCAAAGGTCTCTGCCCCCAGCAGCTCCTGCCAGAGCGACTGGTAGCGCTCCACGACCTGGTCCGAGGTCGCGACCGGGTCGATGGACTCGTGGAGCAGCTCGCCCGCCTCCAGGTCGAGCAGTTCTCCCGCGATGTTGGTGCGGGCAAGGTCCAGGTCGTAGTTGCGCTGGCCGTCGGAGAGGGTCCCGTGCAGCTCACCGGTCTCGGCGTCGACGAGGTACGCGGCGAAGGCACCCGCGTCGCGCCGGAAGAGGGTGTTGGAGAACGAGCAGTCGCCCCAGTAGAAGCCTGCGGTGTGCATCCGCACGAGCAGGGCCGCGAGAGCGTCGAGCAGCCGGCCGGCCGTGTCCGGTCGCAGCGTCGAGGAGAAGAGGGCGCGGTACGGAAGGGAGAACTGCAGGTGCTGGGTGATCAGTGCGGCGTCCAGCGGTTGACCCGCGACGTCGACCCGGCCGGAGAGCACACCGACGGCCTCAACCGCCGGGAGGTCCCGCCGCTCGAGCTGGCGCAGCAGGCCGTACTCGCGCACCGCGATCTGCTCGCCGACCTCCTTGACGGCGTAGACGCCGCCGCCCAGCCGCACGAACCGCACGACGTGGCGCGAGATGCCGCGGGGCAGCGGCACCAGCCGGTCCTCCGGCCACTGCTCGAGCGGCAGATCCCACGGCAGGTCGAGCAGCGCCGGGTCGCTCGGCGCCGCGAGCAGATGAAGGGCCATGCGCGTCTCAGGTGGGCAGCCGCTCCCCGCTCGTGGTGGAGAACAGGTGCACGTGACCCGGCTTCGGGGCGAAGTTGACCTGCTCGCCCTTCTTCGGCGGCCGACGGCCGTCGACCCGGGCGATCACGTCGTGGGCCTCGCCGTTGACGTCGGCGGTGCCGTAGACGTAGGCGTCGGCACCGAGCTCCTCGACGAGGTTCACCGTCGTCTGCAGCCCTTCGCCCTCGCCGACCAGCGCCATGTCCTCGGGGCGAACGCCGATGGTGACCTGCCGGCCACCATCTCCGGCCTTCTCGACGGTCTCCCGGGGGACGTCGATGTGACCGTCGCCGAACTTCACCGAGCTGCCCTCGACCGGGACCGTCAGGAGGTTCATCGCCGGTGATCCGATGAAGCCGGCGACGAACACGTTGTTCGGCTTGTCGTACATGTGACGCGGTGTGTCGACCTGCTGCAGGAGGCCGTCCTTGAGCACGGCCACCCGGTCGCCCATCGTCATGGCCTCGACCTGGTCGTGGGTGACGTAGACGGTCGTGACACCGAGGCGGCGCTGCAACGCCGCGATCTGGCTGCGGGTCTGCACGCGCAGCTTTGCGTCGAGGTTGGACAGCGGCTCGTCCATGAGGAACACCTGCGGCGAGCGGACGATCGCGCGGCCCATCGCGACCCGCTGGCGCTGACCACCGGAGAGCGCCTTGGGCTTGCGCTCGAGGAACTGTTCGAGGTCGAGGATCTTGGCCGCCTCCGTCACCCGCTCCCTGATCGTCTCCTTGGATTCGCCGGCGATCTTGAGGGCGAACCCCATGTTGTCGGCGACCGACATGTGCGGGTAGAGGGCGTAGTTCTGGAACACCATGGCGATGTCGCGGTCCTTTGGCGCCAGGTTGGTGACGTC
This sequence comes from Actinomycetes bacterium, assembly GCA_050743225.1. Taxonomy (GTDB): domain Bacteria; phylum Actinomycetota; class Actinomycetes; order JACCUZ01; family JACCUZ01; genus JBOGDX01. The sequence goes on from JBOGDX010000273.1 coordinate 3,114, forward strand.
GCGTTCCCCGATCAGGATGCGGCCGCCGTTGACGTCCTCCAGGCCGGCCAGCATGCGCAGCGACGTGGACTTGCCGCACCCCGACGGGCCGACCAGGACGAGGAACTCCCCGTCGCCGATCTCAATGTCGAGGGCGTCCACCGCGGGCTTCTCGGCCCCCGGGAACATTCGTGTCGCCTTGTCGAAAGTGACGGTCGCCATGACGGCGCTCCCTTCACCGGCAGGAACGTGCCGGACGATCCGAGTGGAGGGTGATCAAGGGAAACGTATGCCCTCGCCAGACGCGCGTCCATGACCGTCTCACCGGCGGCGCGATGACGGCCCGTGACCCAATCGTTACCGAGTCACCTGTTGCCCGCCGGTTGCGTAAACGTTTACATCGGGTTACCCGGGACGCGATTGCGATCGCCCTTCCAGCGTGTGGTCCGGACCGGTCATGAAGGCTAAGTGCGGGAACCGAGAGAGGGAGCAGTGCGCATGGGATCAACCAAGGCACGGCGCGGGCTCGCCGGGTTCGCCTGCGTCCTGAGTGCAAGCCTCGTCCTGGCCGCCTGCGGCTCCGACGACGATGGCGGCGGCGGCAACAAGGCCGAGGGCAAGGCGCCCGGTGAGGGCAAGGCGGAGTGCGAGGGCCTGACCGAGTTCGGGGACCTGACCGGCACGACCGTCAAGGTCTACACCTCGATCGTCGCGCCGGAGGACCAGGCGCACAAGGACTCCTACGCACTGTTCACCGAGTGCACCGGCGCCAAGGTCCAGTACGAGGGGTCGAAGGAGTTCGAGGCGCAGCTGGTCGTCCGGGTCCGCAGCGGCAACCCGCCGGACATCGCCTACGTCCCGCAGCCCGGTCTGCTCAACACCCTCGTCACCGACACCGGGAAGGTCGTCGAGGCTCCGGACTCGGCCGCGGCCCACGTCGACGAGTTCTTCGGCGAGGACTGGAAGAACTACGGCACGGTCGACGGCAAGTTCTACGCGGCGCCGCTCGGCGCGAACGTGAAGTCGTTCGTGTGGTACTCCCCCAAGATGTTCGAGGAGAACGGCTGGGAGATCCCGACGACGTGGGACGACATGGTGGCGCTCTCGGACACGATCGCGGGCACTGGCATCAAGCCGTGGTGTGCGGGCATCGGGTCCGGTGACGCCACCGGTTGGCCGGTCACCGACTGGCTCGAGGACGTCATGCTGCGCGACGCCGGAGCCGACGCCTATGACCAGTGGGTCGCCCACGAGATCCCGTTCGACGACGACCAGGTCGTGGCCGCGCTCGACCGGGTCGGCGACATCCTCAAGAACGGGGAGTACGTCAACGGCGGTCTCGGCGACGTGAAGAGCATCGCCACCACGACCTTCCAGGACGGTGGCCTGCCCATCCTCGATGGTGAGTGCGCGATGCACCGCCAGGCGAGCTTCTACGCGGCCAACTGGCCGGAAGGCACCGAGGTGTCGGAGACCGGTGACGCCTTCGCCTTCTACCTGCCGACGACCAACGAGGAGCAGGGCAAGCCGGTCCTCGGCGGCGGCGAGTTCGTCGCGGCCTTCGACGACCGTCCCGAGGTGCAGGCGTTCCAGACCTACCTGGCGTCCGACACCTGGGCCAACGAGAAGGCAAAGGCGACGCCGGGCGGCGGCTGGGTCAGCGCCAACAAGGGCCTGGACATCAACAACCTCGTCAGCCCGATCGACAAGCTCTCCGCCGAGACGTTCCAGGACCCCGAGGCAGTGTTCCGCTTCGACGGTTCCGACCAGATGCCAGGCGCCGTCGGTGCCGGTTCCTTCTGGAAGGAGATGACCGCCTGGATCACCGGCAAGAGCACGGCGAGCGCGTTGAAGAGCATCGAGGAATCC
>JBOGDX010000274.1:0-4957 GCA_050743225.1 Actinomycetes bacterium
GCTCCTGCACGTCGGGCGAGCCCTCGCGCGGGGCCGCCAGCACGTTCAGCGCCCGGTCGAGCACCTCGGCGATCGCGTCGGGCGGCACGACCGCGTCGACGATGCCGTGGGCCCACAGGTTCTCCGCCGTCTGTACCCCCGCGGGGAACGCCTCGCCGTACAGCGCCTCGTAGACCCGCGGACCGAGGAACCCGATCAGCGCGCCCGGCTCGGCGACTGTCACGTGACCCAGCGAGCCCCACGACGCGAGCACACCACCGGTCGTCGGGTCGCGCAGGTACACGAGGTACGGGTTGCCGTTGGCCTTGTGCCGACCGATAGCGGCCGAGATCTTCACCATCTGCAGGAACGCGACCGTGCCCTCCTGCATCCGGGTGCCGCCCGACGTGGGCGAGGCCAGCAGCGGCAGCCGTTCGTCGGTGGCACGCTCTACCGCGCGCACCAGCCGGTCGGCGGCGCGCACCCCGATCGACCCGGCGAGGAAGCCGAACTCGCAGGCGACGACCGCGACCCGCCGGCCGTGCACCCTCCCCTCACCGGTGACGACGGCCTCGTCGAGCCCGGTCCGCTCGCGGGCGGCCCGAAGGGCCTCGGCGTACGTCGGGTCGGCCGGCGTGTCCAGGACCGGCTCGTCCCACCGGACGAAGGTGCCGGCGTCGAGCACGGTCTCGATCAGCTCGAGCGCACCCGGGCTGGTCCGCGCGCCGCGGTCGCCGCCCCTCCCACCAGCCATGATCACGAGGGCGACGACGGGGGGTCTTCGTCGAGCCAGCGGCGGACGGACTCGTCGTGCTGCCCGAGCACCGGCGGGGCCGTGTGCTCGACCGGCGCCGAGCCGTCGAAGCGCAGCGGCGGCCCGGGCAACCGGATCGAGCCGGCGACCACGTGCTCGACCTCGACCAGCAGCCCCTGCGAGAGCGTCTGCTCCCAGCCGTAGACCCGGTCCAGCGCCCGCACCTCGCCGGCGGGGACACCGATCTCGGCGAGCCGCGGCAGCAGGTCGGCCAGGTCGTACGCCGCGAAGGCGGCGTCGACGGCGGCGTTCACCGCCTCCCGGTTGCGGACGCGCTCCGGGTTCGTGGCGAACCCGGGCTCGTCCTGCGGCAGACCGAAGGCCGGGGCCAGCCGGCGCCAGAGCCCCTCGCTGCCGACCGCGATCTGCACCAGCCCGTCGCGGCAGTGGAAGAGCCCGTAGGGGCAGATGGACGGGTGATGGTTGCCCTCGCCGTAGGGAACCTCGCCGGCCACCGTGTGGCGGGTGCCCTGGAACGCGTGCACGCCGACGATCGCCGCCAGCAGGGAGGTGCGGACAACCGTCCCCCGCCCGGTCCGGTCCCGCTCGTGCAGCGCGGCGACAGCGCCGTACGCGCCGTACATCCCGGCAAGCAGGTCGCCGATCGGGACACCTACCTTCACGGGGTCGTCGGGGCCGGTCCCGGTCAGCGACATCAGCCCGGCCTCGCCCTGGGCGATCTGGTCGTAGCCGGCACGCCCGCCCTCCGGGCCGTCGTGCCCGAAGCCGGTGATGGAGAGGACCACGAGCCGAGGGTTGAGCTCGTGCAGCCGGCCGACCGGGAAGCCGAGGCGGTCCAGCACCCCGGGTCGGAAGTTCTCGACCAGCACGTCGGCCCGTCGCACGAGCCGGGTGAGCAGGTCCTTGCCGGCGTCGGACTTCAGGTCCGCGGTCACCGACTCCTTGTTGCGGTTGCAGGACATGAAGTAGGTGCTCTCGCCGCTGTCCTGCACCCGTCCGCCGGCCCCGACGAACGGCGGCCCCCAGCCGCGGCTGTCGTCGCCACCGTCGGGGCTCTCCAGCTTGATGACCCGGGCGCCGAGGTCGCCAAGCATCATCGCGGCATGGGGCCCGGCGAGGGCGCGGGAGAGGTCGACGACGAGGACACCGTCCAGGGGGCCGCTCATGCCGACGACCCTGCCACAGGGGTTGAGCAGAGTGGGTTGAACACAGGGGGTTGAACTGCGCGGGGGGACGGGAGCAGAGTGACGGAGGTTCCCTGCGATCACCGACCATGGCCGTGAGTTGGACGGGCCACGCGCCGACAGGGGTGCGCTCATGCACGAGTGCGAGCCGCGGAACTTCCTCCGGCCCTGCCTCCTCCTCCTGCTGCTCGACGGGCCGTCGCACGGCTACGACCTGATCCGCCGGCTCGACCCGTACGGCGTCACCGACGGCGACCCGGGCCACGTCTACCGGGCGCTGCGGCTGCTGGAGCGGGACAGGATGGTGCGCTCCACCTGGGCACCGTCCGCCGCCGGGCCCTCCCGGCGGGTCTACCACCTGACCGCCAAGGGGCAGGAGGCGCTCGAGGCGACCGTCCCCGCCCTCGAGCACGCGGCGACGGTGATCGCCCGGTTCCTGCACGCGCACGCGGCGCACCACCTCCCGTCCGGCGGGCATACCGCGAGCCGGCTCAGCCACCGGACCGCCCGGTGACCGCCACCGCGACCGCCGCCTTCGCCGCCCGCGAAGGGCCCGGAAAGGCGCTGACCACCCAGGCGGGGGCGCTCGCCGACGCCTGTCACGCGATGGCGGTGCGCTTCCACGGCGGCGGCAAGCTCATCGTGTTCGGCAACGGCGGCGCCGCGACCGACGCGCAGCACCTCTCGGTCGAGTTCGTGCACCCGGTCATCGTCGGGAAGCGCGCGCTGCCCGCGATCTCACTGACGAGCGACGTCGCCACGGTGACCGGCGTGGCCCGGGACGAGGGATTCGCCGAAAGCTTCGCGCGACAGGTGGAGCTGCTGGCGGAGCCCGCCGACATCGCGCTCGGCCTCTCGCCCGACGGTCGCTGCGAGACCGTGGCGCGCGCGTTCGCCACCTCTCACCGGCGGGGCCTGCTGACGATCGCCCTCTCCGGCGGGACCGGCGGGCTGCTCGCCGGGAACCCGGACGTCGACCACCTCCTCACTGCCGGCACGGAGGACCCGCGGCTGGTCAAGGAGGTGCACGTCACGGCCTACCACGTGCTGTGGGAGCTGGTGCACGTCTTCCTCGAGCAGCCCGGCCTGCTCGGGCCCGAGGTGATCCGATGAGCCCCCAGGTTCCTGAGTGCCATGACGACGTCTGCATCACCTGCTCCGACCAGGCCGTCGCCGTGCGAGTGACCCGTGTGCTGCCCGACGGGTTGGCCCTGGTCGACACCGGCCAGGGCGTCGAGGAGGTCAGCGTCGGGCTGGTGGACGCGTCGGTGGGCGACGTCGTGCTCGTCCACGCGAAGGAGGCCATCGCGGTCGTGCCGGCGGGACCAGAGGCATGACGGGCACCAAGGGCACCAAGGGCGCCAAGGGCCCCGAGGGCATCGAGGGCATCGAGTCGCTCTACCCGTTCCTCTACGCCGGGGAGGCGAACCTGGCCGCAGTGGTCGAGGAGGTGCGCCGATCCACCGAGGAGAAGACCGCCGAGATCGTGGCGCTGCGCCGCGAGATGGGCCAGCGGTACGCCGGCGAGCTGCTGCTCTGCGCCGAGGCGATGGCCGAGCGGTTCGCGAGCGGGGGGAAGCTGTTCGCGTTCGGCAACGGCGGGAGCAGCAGCGACGCGCAAGCCGTCGCGACCACCTTCATGGCTCCGGGACCCGCAGCCATCGGCCTCGGCGCCCGCGCCCTCCCCGCGATCGCCCTCACCGCGGACATCGCGGTCGTGACCGCGCTGTCGAACGACATCGGCTTCGAGGTCATCTTCGCCCGTCAGCTCGCCGCCTTCGGCCGGCCGGGCGACATCGCGGTCGGTCTGTCCACCAGCGGTGGCTCGGCGAACGTCCTGCGCGGCTTCGAGGAGGCCAGCCGTCGCGGGATGCTCACCGTCGGCCTGGCCGGCTACGACGGGGGGAAGATGGCCGAGCTGGACGCGATCGAGCACCTGTTCGTCGTCCCGTCCTCGTCGGTGCACCGGATCCAGGAGGCGCAGACCACGCTCTACCACGTCCTCTGGGAGCTCACCCAGCAGGCGCTGGCCGCCCGGTAGGGGACGGACCCCGATGACGGAGGCGCCGGACCGGGTCGCCACCCGTTCGGGCCTGGTCCGCCTCCGGGTACGGGTCACCGGGATCGTCCAGGGCGTCGGGTTCCGCCCGTTCGTGCACGGGCTCGCGGTCGAGCGCGGTCTGGCCGGCCTGGTGGGCAACGACACCCGTGGCGTGCGCATCGAGGTGGAGGGGCCGCCGGAGCAGGTCTCCGGATTCCTGGCCGACCTGCGAAGGAAGGCGCCGGCCTTGGCAGTGGTCGAGTCCGTCGACGCGGATCCGGTGCCGGCGCAAGGTGACCGCGGCTTCGTCATCGTCGCGAGCACCGCCGCCGGGGGACGTACCGCCCTGGTTCCGCCCGACAGTGCCACGTGCGAGGACTGCCTGCGCGAGATGGACGACCCGCGCGACCGCCGGTTCGGCTACCCGTTCGTCAACTGCACCGCTTGCGGGCCGCGGTTCACGATCGTGACCGGTGTCCCCTACGACCGGCCGCTCACGACGATGTCGGGCTTCACGATGTGCGCCGACTGCGCCCGGGAGTACGACGACCCCGGCGACCGGCGCTACCACGCACAACCCGTGTGCTGCCCGACCTGCGGCCCGGCGCTGCGCCTCCTGACCTCGACCGGCGAGAGGGTGCCGGGTGGCGAGCCGCTCGGTGCCGCCGCGGACCTGCTCCGGTCGGGCGCGGTGCTCGCCGTGAAGGGCATCGGTGGACACCACCTGGCCGCCGTGGCCGGGGACGAGACGGCAGTCTCGGCATTGCGCGCACGCAAGCACCGAGAGGATCGGCCGTTCGCAGTCATGGCGGCGGACCTCGCGCAGGCGTCGGATCTGGGGCGCGTCGACGACGCGGCGGCCGCCGCGCTGACCGACCGGCGCCGGCCGATCGTGCTGCTGCCGCGTCGCGACGGGGCGCCGGTGGCCCGGTCGGTCGCGCCCGGCAACCGGCACCTCGGCGTCATGCTCCCCTACAC
>JBOGDX010000275.1:0-4906 GCA_050743225.1 Actinomycetes bacterium
CGTCGGGGTCGTGGGCGTCCCGGACCCGCGGCTGAAGGTGCTTGCCGACATCTTCGGGTCCGCCCGGACGCTGCCGGCGACCGTGTCCTTCGTCGACATCGCTGGCATCGTTCGCGGCGCGAGCGAGGGTGAAGGGCTCGGCAACAAGTTCCTCGCACACATCCGTGAGTCCGACGCCATCTGCCAGGTGATCCGAGCATTTCGCAACCCCGACGTCGTGCACGTCGACGGTGAGGTCTCGCCCAAGAGCGACATCGAGACGATCAACACCGAGCTGATCCTGGCCGACCTGCAGACGATCGAGAAGGCCCTGCCACGTCTTGAGAAGGAGGCGCGGCTGGTCAAGGCCAAGGCTCCGACGCTGGCGGCCGTGCAGCAGGCGCAACAGCTGCTGCACGGCGGCACGACGATGTACGCCGGAGCAGCCGCTGCCGGGGTCGACATGGAGGCGCTGCGCGAGCTGCACCTGCTGACGGCCAAGCCGTTCCTCTACGTCTTCAACCTCGACGAGGAGGAGATGTCCGACGACGCGGTCAAGGACGAGCTGCGAGCGCTCGTGGCGCCGGCCGAGGCCATCTTCCTCGACGCGCAGATCGAGGCCGAGCTCGTGGAGCTCCCTGACGACGAGGCCCTCGAGCTGCTGCAGTCGATGGGGCAGGAGGAGTCCGGGCTCGACCTGTTGGCGCACGTCGGCTCCCGGACGCTCGGCCTGCAGACGTACCTCACGGCGGGACCCAAGGAGGCGCGCGCCTGGACCATCCCGGTCGGAGCAACCGCCCCCCAGGCCGCCGGGGTCATCCACACCGACTTCCAGCGCGGCTTCATCAAGGCCGAAGTCGTGTCATTCGACGAGCTGGTCGACGCCGGCTCGATGGCCGAGGCCAAGTCGCGCGGCAAGGTGCGGGTCGAAGGCAAGGACTACGTGATGCAGGATGGCGACGTCGTGGAGTTCCGCTTCAACGTGTAGGCCCGCGGACGGACAATCTCGCTCACGGTGCGTCGCCTGCATCGGTCGGGTCCGGTCCGGCTCCGGCGTACTCGTCCGCGCACATCCTGCAGCGAACCGCCGAGTACGGGCGGTCCACGGCGACCAGTTCGGCCTGCTGATCGATACGTGGGCAGTCCAGGGACATGTGAAACCGGAGTCGCGCGCTGTTTCGCTCGTCGTCGGTGTCTGGGCGTTCGACCCAGCCGGCGGGAGGGGTGTACACGGGCGTGACCGTTCAGCTGTCCTGTGGCGGGCCGCCTGGTCTGAGCCCTGACCGCGAAAGGTATGACGGCGCGCAGCGGTCCGCGGAAGGCGATGCGGATCCGGTAGGCAGAGCAGGGGATGCCCGGCGGGCGTCGCTGTCAAACGTCCTCGGTCAAGCGGGAGCGAACGGAGGGTCCTCGCTGCCCTGCACGCTGTCAACGACCCCGCGTGCGATGTCACGCAGCTTGCGGTTGTCCCGCTGGGAGGCATCGCGGAGCATGGCGAAGGCTTCATCCGGCGAGCAGCCGTGACGGGTCATCAACACACCCTTGGCCTGGTCGATGACCGGGCGGGTATCCATTGCGCTGCGCAGGTTGTCGACCTCGTCCTGGCACTCGTCGAGGTTCGTGTGCCGAGAGATCTCGCCGAATGTGTGGTTCTCGGGGGGCTGGCTCATCGGGGCTCCACGTCTACAGGCCGGGGGATTCGCTGACTCGAGTGGATGGTTTCCACTGCGGGAAGCTGGCAAAACGCGGGACCGAGGACACGTTGCACGGAGGCGCGTGGGCTGCGGCACGCAAGGGGTCGACGCCACGCCGGCCCGGCCGCCTAGCCCGTTCGACCGTAGGGGCGCAGTACCGTGCCTCCCGTGCCCCCGTCCGGCATAGCCACCCTGACCGAACCGCGTGATGAGCTGGCCGTACGGCGCGCCAGGGACTGGCGGCGCGGCGGACTGGTGGCGCTCCTCGTGATCGTCCTGGCCGGCCTGACGGGTGTGCTCGGCGTCCGCTCGGCGACGACGACGAGCCAGGCCGGCCCTTACACGCTGTCGGTGCGCCACGCCCAAGTCGTCCGGGCAGGCATCGCCGCTCCCTTCCACGTGCGGGTCGAGAGCGAAGACGGATTCACCGGCCCGGTCCGCCTGGCGGTCAGTGCCGAGCTCTTCGAGCGCTTCGACTTCCAGAACTTCTACCCGAACCCGTCCCTCGAGACGTCGACGGACGAGTTCGTCTACTACGAGTTCGACCCGCCACCGGGGAACACGTTCCAGCTCAACCTGGACGCCCGTACCGCACCTGACCAGAACGGTTCCACAGCCGTCTACCGCGTACGGCTGCTCGACTCCTCCGACAGGCAGCTGGTGACCGTGTCCTTCCGGATGTGGGTGGCTCCGTGAGCAGCGCCCCGGGTGTCAGGCGCCGCTGATGGAAGTGGTCATCCGCTCGGCCGTGATGTTCGGCTTCCTGTGGCTCGTCACCCGCGCCGTCGGCAAGCGCGAGCTCGGCCAGCTTTCGGCGTTCGAGCTCGTGCTGCTCGTGACGATGGGTGACCTGGTGCAGCAGGCCATCACGCAGGAGGACTATTCGGTCTCGGGCGGCATGCTGACGGTGGGGACGTTCGCCCTGTTGTCGGTGCTGCTCTCCTACCTGAGCTGGCGGTTCCCCCGGGCCCGGCCCGTCCTCGAGGGCCGTCCGGCTGTCGTGGTGCGGGATGGTCGGCCGCAGCAAGGGGTGCTCGCCGACGAGCGGCTCACGATCACGGAGCTGAACGAGGCGGCGCGCCAGCACGGGATCCGCGACCTGAAGGAGGTCGACCTCGCGGTCCTGGAGAACGACGGGTCGATCTCCTTCTTCGGTCGCAACAGCTGACGAATCCCCCCACGGCGGCCCCGTTCCTCGTAACCTTCGACGAGCCGGAGCGCAAGGAATCGGCTCTGGCGACGCCGCACCGGCGAGATCGGTAGGTGGTACGTGGGGTCGACGGCGTGCCCGTCATGTGGTGCCGCGAACGAGGCTGGCCGCAAGTTCTGTGGCGAGTGCGGCGCGAGCCTGCGAGCGCCGGACGCCTGTCCCGCGTGCGCAACTGCCTACTCCGGGGCCGAGAAGTTCTGCGGCGAGTGTGGGACCCGGCGTCCCGGCAGCGGAACGCCCGAGCCCGTTCCGGGCCCGGCCGTGGTCGCCGGGCCGACCGAGCTGCGGCAGGTCTCGGTCCTGTTCGTCGACCTGGTCGGCTTCACCGCCATGTCGGAGGTGCAGGACCCTGAGGACGTCCGCTCGCTGCTGTCGCAGTACTTCGAGACCGCTCGCGTCATCGTCGGCCGCTACGGCGGGACCGTGGAGAAGTTCATCGGCGACGCCGTGATGGCGGTATGGGGCTCTCCCATCGCCCGCGAGGACGACGCGGAGCGCGCTGTCCGCGCCGCTCTTGACGTGGTTGCCGCGGTGCCGGTGCTTGGCGAGAAGGTCGGCGTCCCGACGCTTTCGGCGCGGGCCGGCGTCGTGACCGGTCAGGCCGCGTCGGTCGACAACCCGTCCGAGGGGTTGGTCGTGGGCGACCGCGTCAACACGGCGGCGCGCGTCCAGTCGGCTGCCGCGCCGGGTGCAGTGCTGGTCGACGACGTGACCCGCGGCGCGACGCACGCCGCGATCGCCTTCACCGACGCCGGCGAGCACGTCGTCAAGGGGAAGGCGGAGCCGCTCCACCTCTGGCAGGCCATGCGTGTCGTCGCCGGTGTCCGCGGAGCGGCCCGCGTTGACGGTCTGGAGGCCGGGTTCGTCGGGCACGAGACCGAGCTGTCACTGGTCAAGGCGTTGCTTCACGACACGGTCGACCGGCGCAGTGCTCGCATGGTCACCGTCAGCGGGCAAGCCGGCGTCGGCAAGACGCGGTTGGCGTGGGAGTTCGAGAAGTACACCGACGGGCTCGTGGACGCGCTGCTCTGGCATCACGGTCGCTGCCTCTCCTACGGCGACGGCGTGGCCTACTGGGCACTGGCCCAGATGATCCGTGATCGGCTCGGGATCGCCGACGAGGACCCGTCCGATGTCGTGGCTCTGAAGGTCGCCGACGGTCTGGCGCGCTATGTCGACGACCCGGCGGAACGCGACTTCCTCATCCCGCGGGTCGGCCGGCTCCTCGGCCTCGACGACGAGACAGGACTGGGCCGCGAGGAGCTGTTCTCCGGATGGCGACTGCTTTTCGAGCGACTCAGCGAGACAAGCCCGGTGGTCCTGGTCATCGAGGACGTTCAGTGGGCCGACTCCGGTCTGCTGGACTTCATCGAGTACCTGCTCGACTGGTCGGGCCAGTTCGCCATCTTCGTGCTGCTCACAACCCGGCCGGACCTGATGGACCGTCGGCCGGGCTGGGGGTCGGGTCGGCGCAACGCCACCACGATCTACCTGGAGCCGCTGTCAGCGAGCGCTGTCGACCGGATGCTCGAGGACCTCGTACCCCGCCTCCCCGTGCCGGTCAAGGACCGGATCGCCGCGCAGTCGGAAGGCATCCCGCTCTACGTCGTCGAGACGATCCGGGCCCTGATCGACCGCGACTTCGTCGTGCCGCGGGAAGGCGTCTACACCCTCGTCGCGGACCTCGCCGACCTGGCACGGTTGGAGGTTCCGGCGACGCTCACGTCATTGATCGCGGCCCGCCTCGACGCCCTTCCGCCAGACTCGCGGTCCCTCGTCCGCAAGCTGTCGGTGTTCCGCGGGAGCTTCCCCCGCACGGCTGCCGAGGCGGTCGCGGCCCTGCCCCCCGACCGGCTGGACGAGCTGCTCGCCGACCTCGTCCACCGCGACGTCTTCAGCGTCCGCGCCGAGCCGCTGTCGCCACAGCGCGGGCAGTACGGTTTCGCGCAAGCCATGCTGCGGACCGTCGCCTACGACACCCTGACCAAGCCGGAGCGCAAGTCCATGCACCTGGCGGCCGCGA
>JBOGDX010000276.1:0-4897 GCA_050743225.1 Actinomycetes bacterium
CGGCCACACCGGCCCCGGCCCCGGGTCCGGCGCCGCCGTCCACCCCACCAGCGGATCATCGCCGTCATCCACCGGCGGCAGCCCGACGTCGGCGACCGGGTCGCGGAAGCCCAGAACGGCGTACGCCTCACCCGGGGCGCCGCCCCGGGTGATCGTGGTCCCCGACGTGATCGTGGTCCCCGACACCGTGCGCACCTCCCTCGACCGGCAACATCGGATTCGAACTGGTGTTCGAAGTCTATCTCATGCGCGGGACATCCGGAAGTCGTTGTCCACACCGAAAACCGTTGTGGACCAACGGATTTCGCCACGTCCGTGACCCCGGCGGCCGGGCGGGGTGCCCCACACCATCTTGGACCGCCGCGGGGGAGCGAGACCTACGGCATCTCCCGCTCGTACCAGGCGACGTCGACCCAGCGGCCGAGCTTGCGACCCACCTCGGAGTAGGTGCCGACGTGATGGAACCCGAAGCGCAGGTGGAGAGCTACGGAGGCGTCGTTGGGCAGCGCGATTCCGGCGTACGCCCGGTGCACGTCCTCCTCGGCGAGCTCGGCCAGCAACCGATCGTAGAGTCGGGAGCCGATGCCGCACCCCTGCGCGGACGGGTCGAGGTAGACGCTCGTCTCGACCGACGACGCGTAGGCCGCCCGGTCACGGAACGAGCTGCTGGTGGCGTAGCCCAGCAGGTCGTCACCGTCGACAGCGAGGAGGAGCCGGTGGCGACCGACCGGGCTGTAGTGGCCGAACCAGTCGCGGCGCGCTTCGACGGAGACCGGCTCGAGGTCGAACGTGCTGGTCGTCGCCGCGACGTAGTGGTTGTAGAGGTCGGTCACGGCCGGCAGGTCGGAATCCACGGCCGAGCGGACGACGACCTCAGGCACCTCACCGACCGCCGTACAGGAACCGACGGAACAGCCGGGTCACCCTCGGCATGACGAGCCAGGTCATCAGTCCCGTGAGGGCACCGGAGAACACGAGGGTCCGCGCGATCAGCGGCCAGTCCGCCAGCAACGGCAGGACAGTGACATTCATCAGGAGCACGAGCGGCACGATCGCTGTCAGCGTGACGAGGAACATCTTCCAGCGCGGAGGGGCGGGCGCGGTCCGCCCGGGCAGGGCGAACCACGTCTCGAGTCCCGAGACCCGGTGCACCCCGGTCTCCTCGACGAAGTCGTCGGCTCTGGCCAACCAGACCGCACGCTCGTCGGACGCCTCCCAGCGGTGCAGCGCGGCGTTGTCCGCGAACCGGTAGACGACGTGCCATTCCCCGCCAGCCGAGTGCGGCCGCAGGATGCCGGCGCCGAGGAAGCCTGAGTAGCGTGACGCGGCGCCGATGATCCCCTCGTACCAGTCCTCGAACTCGGACTCACGCCCAGGTGCGACCCGGCGCGCCACGGTGACCGTCACCGGCCCCGGGCTGTCCGGGTGCGGGCTCCTCGAGGTGTCGGCTACACGGGACAGCAGGCTCACCTCAGGTAGAGCGGCCGGGGCACCGGTGCATCATCCCTCAGCGACAGAGATGCTGGTCACATGCCCGAAGGCGACACCGTGTGGCTGGCCGGCCGCCGGCTGCACGACGCGCTGGCCGGCCGGGCGCTCACGAGGAGCGACTTCCGGGTGCCCCGGCTGGCCACGACCGACCTGTCCGGGCGGACGGTCAGCGAAGTGGTCAGCCGGGGCAAGCACCTGCTCACACGGCTCGACGATGACCTGACCCTTCACACCCATTTCCGGATGGACGGCACCTGGCGCCTCTACCGGCACGGCGAGCGGTGGCGAGGCGGACCCGGGTGGCAGGTTCGGGTGGTGCTGGAGAACGACCGGTGGCAGGCGGTCGGCTACCGGCTCCCGGTTGTCGACCTGCTGCCGAGGGCGCGAGAAGGGGACGCAGTGGGTCACCTCGGGCCCGACCTTCTCGGACCCGACTGGGACGCCGAGGAGGCCGTCCGGCGCCTCGAGGGCCATCCCGAGCGCGAGCTGGGCCAGGCCCTGCTGGACCAGCGGAACCTGGCCGGGATCGGAAACCTTCACAAGTCCGAGGTCTGCTTCCTGGCGGGTCTCACACCGTGGACTCCGCTCGGCGGGGTCCGCGACCTCCCGGCAGTGGTCGACCTGGCGGAGCGACTGCTGCAGGCGAACAAGGGAAACGTCCACCAGGTGACGACCGGCGACGACCGGCGCGGCCGGCGACTCTGGGTGTTCGAGCGCAGCGGGCGGCCGTGCTTGCGCTGCGGCACGACGGTCGCCAGCGCCGAGCAGGGTGGCCCGCCGTACCAGCGGATCGCTTACTGGTGTCCGTACTGCCAAGAAGGCCCCGCCCCGCAGTCGAACGCCCGTCCACACCCCCGTTGAACGCTGGGGCGGACGGGCGAGCGACTGTGACCGGGGTCTACCCCGCTCGGGCCGATGTCGAAACGGGCCGTCAGGCTGCGACGTTGGTGACGTGCATCGCACCAGCCGCCGACGCGGGGGGCACCACAACGGCCGGGTGCGGGACCGGCTCGGGGACCGACTCGAGCTGCTCAGCGAGCGCGAGGTTGTCGCTGACGTCACGAAGCACGCGCGACAGGGGCAGCTCGAGCGCGTCGCAGATCGAGGCGAGCAGCTCGGAGGAGGCTTCCTTCTGCCCGCGCTCCACCTCGGAGAGGTAGCCCAGCGAGACCCGGGCGGCGGCGGACACCTCGCGCAGCGTGCGGCCCTGCTCGCGACGGTGCTCCCTCAGGACGTCGCCGAGCAGGCGGCGGAGCAGGACCATCGTGTCGCCATCCTCTCGGGTTGGGCACTCGGGTTGGGCTCAGACTCAGAGCTCGGCACGGCGCGGTCCACCGTACCGGTCCACCGGGTCGGCCGACGGGAGGTCGGCCGGGCGGGCCGGCGTCAGTGTAACGCTGTAATCATCGACCGCGCTTCCCCGTCGCCCGGGACGACCTCCAGCGCCAGGGCGAGCGCCGCCCGTACCGCCTCGGCCCGCACCCGGTCACGAGCACCTGGCACGTGAAGCGAACGGGAGGTGCACCCGTGCGGCGCGGCGAGCGCGACGTGCACCTCTCCCGGCGGGCGAGCTCCCTGCGCGTCGGGACCGGCCACGCCAGTGGTCGCCAGGCCGTACGTCGCCGAGAGCCGCTCCCGCACCCCCGTCGCCATCTGCCGGGCCACCTCGGCGGCGACCGGGCCGACCCGTTCGAGGAGCTCGCCGTCCACACCGAGGAGGGTGGTCTTGAGGTCGGTGGCGTAGGCCGTGACGCCGCCGCGGAACCACTCCGACACCCCGGGGACGGCCGTCAGGGCCGCCCCGAGCCCCCCGCCGGTGAGCGACTCGGCGACCGCCAGGGTCTCCCCCCGCGCGCGCAGCGTCCGATGCAGCAGTGTCGCGAGCTCGACGGTGTCGTCGGTCACGGGCGGAGCGCGCGCCTGGCCTCGGCCCGGGCGCTGGTCCGCCGCAGGGTCATCGCTCGCAGCACATAGTCCACGCCGGTCGCCACGGTCACGACGACGGCGACCGCCATGACGGAAAGGGCGGCGGTGTTCACCCATCCCTCGGTCGGCAGGACGAGCAGGCCGATCGCCACGCTCTGGAGCAGCGTCTTGACCTTGCCGCCGCGGCTCGCCGGCATGACCCCGTGCCGGATGACCACGAGCCGCAGGGCAGTGACGGCGACCTCGCGCGCCAGGACCACGGCAGTAACCCACCACGGGAGCTCGCCGAGCGCCGACAGCCCGATCAGGGCGGCACCCACGAGGGCCTTGTCGGCGATCGGGTCGGCGATCTTCCCGAAGTCCGTGACGATCCCGCGCCGCCGGGCGAGCTCGCCGTCGACCCGGTCGGTCACCGATGCGACGGCGAAGGCGACAAAGGCGAGCACCCGCCACACCGGGTCGGTGCCCTCGTCGTGCAGCAGGACCGTGAGGAAGACCGGCACCAGCACCAGGCGGAGCACGGTGAGCCCGTTCGCCACGTTCCACGCGCTCGCGGAGGCAGCGACCTGCGCCGGGGGAAGACTCATGCCACCTCGGCCACGAGGTCGGCGCCGTCGGACCCGACGACGCGCGCCCGGACGAGGCGGCCGACCATGCGGTCGGCTGCGGCCAGGCCGCTGACCGTGGTGGTGCCGTCGACCTCCGGCGCCTGGTGCGCGGCGCGCCCCTCGACGAGCTCTCCGGCCACCGTCTCGACCAGCACGACGACCTCCTCGCCGAGACGGTCCTCGGCGCGCTGCGCGACGAGCTCGTCCGCGAGCCTGCTCACCCGGTCGACCCGGTCCCGCACCGTGTCATCGCCGAGTTTGCCGTCGAGCCGCGCGGCCTCGGTCCCGTCCTCGTCCGAGTAGCCGAACACGCCGACCGCATCCAGCCGAGCCGCTGTGAGGAATCGCTCGAGCTCGGCCAGGTCCTCATCCGACTCGCCCGGAAAACCGACGATGACGTTGGACCGGATCCCGGCGTGAGGGGACCGGCTGCGGATGCGGTCGACGAGCTCGAGGAACCGATCGGTGCCACCGAAGCGACGCATCCGGCGCAGCACGCCACCGCTCGCGTGCTGGAAGGAGAGGTCGAAGTAGGGCGCGACCCCCGCAGTCGATGTCATGACGTCCACCAGGCCGGGGCGCATCTCGGCCGGCTGCAGGTAGCTCACGCGCACCCGCTCGACCCCGTCCACGGCGGCCAGCTCCCGCAGGAGCGTCTCCAGCAGCCGCAGGTCGCCGAGGTCCTTGCCGTACGACGTCGAGTTCTCGCTGACCAGCACCAGCTCGCGCACCCCGTGCCGCGTCAGCCAGGCGGCCTCGGCCAGCACCTCGTGCGGCCGCCTCGAGACGAACGAGCCGCGGAACGCCGGGATCGCGCAGAAGGTGCAGCGCCGGTCGCAGCCCGACGCCAGCTTGAGCGGTGCGGCGGGGCC
>JBOGDX010000277.1:0-4886 GCA_050743225.1 Actinomycetes bacterium
CCCCGATGGCGAGAGCGCCGAGACCGCTGCCGCCGACGAACCAGCAGAGCCGGACGCCGAGGGCACGGAGGATGACGAGGCTGCCGAGGGCACCAGCCGCCGCCGGCGGCGCCGCCGACGGCGCGGAGCAGCTGACGGCGAGGAGCCCGGCGCCGAGGATCCCCCGAACACGGTGACGAGGGTGCGCGAGCCCCGGAAGGCCAGCCGATCCCGCGCCGGTCGCGAGGACGACGACGGCGTTCGCTCGGTGAAGGGCTCGACCCGCCTCGAGGCGAAGAAACAGCGTCGCCGTGAAGGCCGCGACGCGGGCCGACGCCGCCCGTCGATCATCACCGAGGCGGAGTTCCTGGCCCGACGCGAGTCGGTCGACCGGGTCATGATCGTCCGGCAGACCGGCGAGCGCACCCAGATCGCCGTCCTCGAGGACGACGTGCTCGTCGAGCACTATGTGAGCTCCGCGTCTTCGACCGGGCTGGTGGGCAACGTCTACCTCGGCAAGGTGCAAAACGTCCTGCCCTCGATGGAGGCAGCGTTCGTCGACATCGGCAAGGGCAGGAACGCCGTGCTGTACGCCGGCGAGGTGAACTGGGACGCGGCGGGGCTCGACGGCCAGCCGCGCCGGATCGAGCTGGCCCTCAAGTCCGGCGACCCGGTGCTCGTGCAGGTCACCAAGGACCCGATCGGCCACAAGGGAGCGCGGCTGACCAGCCAGGTCTCCCTCGCCGGTCGCTACCTCGTCCTCGTACCCGGCGGCTCCATGACCGGCATCAGCCGCAAGCTGCCGGACACCGAGCGGTCACGCCTCAAGGCGATCCTCAAGAAGGTCGTCCCCGAGGGCGCCGGCGTCATCGTGCGCACGGCGGCCGAGGGCGCCTCCGAGGAGGAGCTGTCGCGCGACGTCGCCCGGCTCACCGCCCAGTGGGAGGACATCGACAAGAAGGCGGCCAAGGGCTCATCGGCCCCGGCGTTGCTGTACGGGGAGCCGGACATGACCATCCGGGTCGTCCGCGACATCTTCAACGAGGACTTCGCCTCTCTCGTGGTCGCCGGCGACGACGCCTGGGACATGCTGGAGCCCTACGTGGCGCACGTGGCCCCCGACCTGCGCGACCGGATGACCCGCTGGACCGACGAGAAGGACGTGTTCGCGGCCCACCGGGTCGATGAGCAGCTCGCCAAGGCCCTCGACCGCAAGGTCTGGCTGCCCAGTGGCGGATACCTGGTCATCGACCGCACTGAGGCCATGGTGGTGGTCGACGTCAACACGGGGAAGTTCACCGGCCAGGGCGGCAACCTGGAGGAGACGGTCACCAAGAACAACCTCGAGGCCGCCGAGGAGATCGTCCGCCAGCTGCGGCTTCGCGACCTCGGCGGCATCATCGTCATCGACTTCATCGACATGGTGCTCGAGAGCAACCGAGAGCTCGTGCTGCGACGCATGCTCGAGTGCCTCGGCCGCGACCGCACCAAGCACCAGGTCGCCGAGGTGACGTCGCTCGGCCTCGTGCAGATGACTCGCAAGCGGGTCGGGCAGGGTCTGCACGAGGTCTTCTCCGAGACCTGCGAGGAGTGCAACGGCCGCGGCTACCACATCCGCGGCGAGCCGGTGGACAGCCGCGGGGGCGGGAACGGTGACCGCAAGGGCGGCGCGCGGGCGGGCGGGAAGGGCGCCCGGGGCGCGTCGAGCCAGACCAAGGGCCGTGGCCGTACGTCGGGCAAGGCCGGCGAGCCGGACAGCGACGAGGCCGCTGACAGCCCGGACGCTGACAGCCCGGCTGCCGTCGCTGCGGCCGGCGTCGCTGCGGCCGGCGTCGCTGCGGCCGACGTCGTCGCGGTCGAGGACCCGGTTGAGCCGGCCACCGCCGCCTCGGTGTCTCCCGACGGGCCAGAGCCCGCACCCAAACCCGCCCGCCGCCGTCGCAGAGCAGTCAGCCCGGTCACCACGCTCTGAGTACGAGCGCGCCGGGCGCGCTGGGTGACCAGACGATTTCCATGATCGGAGACGGTTCGCGGGATAGAGACCGCGATCGGTCTCCATCCAGCCCGCGTGCGGATCCGCCCACACGTCGCGGGTGAGTGCGGCGGTACGCCCCGGCTGGCCGGGCGGTTTGACCGGGCGCTCGCCCGGTCCGTACCCTTGACCGTCCGATCTGATCGGCGCGTCGTCGCGCCGGCGACCTGGCGTGCCCGTGCATCGGGCCGCGCCGGGGCTCTTCGTGCGAGTCCAGAAAGCGAGCCTGAGTCCGCCATGGTGTACGCGATCGTCCGAGCTGGTGGGCGGCAGGAGAAGGTCGCCGTCGGCGACGTCCTCGAGATCGACCGGGTCAAGGCCGACCCGGGCGCGACCGTCGAGCTGCCGGTGCTCCTGCTCGTCGACGGGGAGAAGGTCACCAGCGACAAGTCCGCGCTGGCCAAGGCCACCGTGACGGTCGAGGTCGTGGCCGGCACCAAGGGCCGCAAGATCGACATCATGAAGTTCAAGAGCAAGACCGGTTACCGCAGGCGGCAGGGTCACCGCCAGAAGCTCACCCAGGTCAAGGTGACCGGCATCCAGACCAGCAAGTCGAAGTAACACCAGCCCGCTCACCGGCAGGGTTCCGGCAGCAGTCGAAAGGTAGAGCTCGATGGCTCACAAGAAGGGCGCCTCGTCCACCCGCAACGGGCGCGACTCCAACGCGCAGCGGCTCGGCGTGAAGCGCTTCGGCGGACAGCTCGTCAACGCCGGCGAGATCATCGTGCGCCAGCGCGGCACCCACTTCCACCCCGGCCTCAACGTGGGGCGCGGCGGGGACGACACCCTGTTCGCCCTCGCGGCGGGTGCGGTCGAATTCGGCACCCGGCGCGGCCGCAAGGTCGTCAGCATCGTCCCGGCAGAGGCGAGCGCCGGCTAGTGCCGCTCCGGCCCCCGGAGGCCGGCGCAACGGATGGGGATCGTGGGGTCGTCCACGGTCCCCATTTCTGCATGATCGACGGGCTAGCGACGCGAGGGCAGGTAGGCACGTGACGACGTTCGTGGACCAGGTCGTGCTGCACCTGGCCGCCGGCGACGGCGGGAACGGCTGCGCGTCGATCCACCGGGAGAAGTTCAAGCCGCTGGGTGGACCCGACGGCGGCAACGGCGGGCGCGGGGGCGACGTGCTGCTGCGCGTCGATGCGAGCACGACGACGCTGCTGGACTACCACCATTCGCCGCACCGGCAGGCCACGAGTGGTCGGCCGGGTCAGGGCGGGAACCGCAGCGGAGCCGACGGGCAGGACCTCGTCCTGCCGGTTCCGAACGGCACCGTGGTCCGGACCGCCGGCGGCGACGTGCTCGCCGACCTCGTCGGCGAGGGGACCACCTATGTGGCCGCGCAGGGCGGCCGGGGTGGGCTGGGCAACGCGGCGCTGGCGTCCGCCCGTCGGAAGGCGCCCGGTTTCGCACTGCTCGGCGAGCCGGGGGAGCACGGGGACCTGATCCTCGAGCTCAAGACGGTCGCCGACGTGGCCCTGGTCGGCTTCCCGAGCGCGGGCAAGTCCAGCCTGGTCGCGGCGCTGTCCGCCGCCCGCCCCAAGATCGCCGACTACCCGTTCACCACGCTGGTCCCGAACCTCGGTGTCGTCGAGGCGGGCGATGTCCGCTTCACGGTCGCCGATGTCCCGGGTCTGATCCCTGGGGCGAGCCAGGGGAAGGGTCTGGGGCTGGAGTTCCTCCGGCACGTCGAACGGTGCAGCGCCCTGGTCCACGTGGTCGACCTGGCCACGATGGAGCCGGGACGAGACCCGCTGTCCGATCTCGACGCGATCGAGGCCGAGTTGGCTGCCTACGGCGGGCTGGGGGACCGGCCTCGGCTGGTCGCTCTGAACAAGCTGGACGTTCCCGACGCCCGTGATCTTGCCGAGATGGTCACGGCGGACCTTGAGGCACGCGGACTCTCGGTCTTCCCGATCAGCGCGGCCACCAGGTTCGGCCTGCGGGAGCTGTCGTTCGGCATGGCCGAGGTGGTCCGCGCCGCGCGCGCTGCCGCCCCGGCACTCGAGGCGAGCCGCATCGTGCTGCGGCCTCGCGCTGTGGACGAGCGCGAGTTCGAGGTCGTGCGGGAGGGCGACCGGTTCGTCGTACGCGGGCAGAAGCCCAGCCGGTGGGTCCGCCAGACCGACTTCGCCAACGACGAGGCGGTCGGCTACCTCGCCGATCGGCTGTCCCGGCTCGGCGTGGAGGAGGCGCTGCTCGCCGCCGGCGCGCAAGCCGGCTCCGAGGTCGTCATCGGCGAGGGAGACCAGGCTGTGCTCTTCGACTGGGAGCCGTCGATGCGGGCCGGGGCGGAGCTGCTGCACGGCCGACGGGGCACCGACCTTCGCCTCGACGGACGCTGACCGTGACGGCCGCCGGACCCGTCGGCCCGCGCGTCGTCGTCAAGGTCGGGTCGTCCTCGATCACATCCGCCGAGGGCGGGCTGGACCCGCCCCGTCTGGACGCCCTCGTGGATGCGCTCGCGGGGGCGCGCATCGGCGGCCGGGAGATCGTGCTCGTCTCGTCCGGCGCGATCGCCTCCGGGCTCGCTCCCCTTGGCCTCGTGCGCCGTCCGCGCGACCTGGCGTCCCAGCAGGCCGCGGCGAGCGTCGGGCAGGGCGTGCTGATCCACCGGTACACCGAGTCGTACGCGCGGCACGGGATGACCGTCGGCCAGGTCCTGTTGACATCGGACGACGTGGTGCGCCGCGGCCACTACCGCAACGCGCAGCGCACCCTGTACACGCTCCTGGCGATGGGTGCGGTGCCCATCGTCAACGAGAACGACACCGTGGCAACCGAGGAGATCCGCTTCGGCGACAACGACCGGCTCGCGGCGCTGGTGGCGCACCTCGTGCACGCGGACCAGCTCGTCCTGCTCTCGGACGTGGAG
>JBOGDX010000278.1:0-4878 GCA_050743225.1 Actinomycetes bacterium
CCCCCGACCGTGCTGCCCGGCTGCGGGCTCTCCGGTGGCCGCTGGTTCTCCTGGTACGACGGGGCGACGACCGGGTCGCGGACCCGCCTGCGGGTGGACCACCTGGTGCCGCTGAAGGAGGCCTGGTAGTCCGGGGCCCACCGGTTGACCCCCGTGTCACGGCGGCAGCTCGCCAACGACCTCGGGTACCCGTCGGCCCTCACCGCGGTCTCCGCCCGGGCCGATCGGGCCAAGGGGAGCGCCGAGCCCCAGCGGTGGCTGCCGCCGCGTCGGGCCGCCCGCTGCGGCTACGTCGCGCAGTGGGTCGCGGTGAAGTGGCGGTGGCGGCTGCGGGTCGACGGGGTCGAGCGCCGCTTCCTGGCGCGCCGGCTCGAGGCCTGCGGCTGGCCGTCGGTGCCCCAGCCCGAGCGGCCCGCGCTCTCCCGCCGCTGACGCTTGCGCAGTCGGCGGCACGAGACTTGCATGGAGCGGTCCGCGTTGCCCATACGAGGAGGCCGCCGTGAGCGTCCATGTCACCCCCGCCGAGATCGGTCTTCCGGACGGCTTCAAGGGGGCCGCGATCCGCCCGGGCGATGCGGGGTACGAGGAGGCGCGAGCCGTCTACAACGGGATGATCGACCGCCGGCCGGTTCTGATCGTCCGCCCGACCGGCGCCGCCGACGTCCGGGACGCGGTGGCGTTCGCGCGGCAGCAGAAGCTTCCACTGGCGGTCCGCTGCGGTGGTCACAGCGTCGCGGGAGTAAGTGCGGTGGAGGCCGGTGTCCTGATCGACCTGTCCAGCCTCAAGGGCGTGCACGTCGACCCGGAGCGGGGCACCGCGCGCGCCAACGGCGGGGTCCTCTGGGGCGAGTACGACCGGGAGACCGAGATGTTCGGGCTCGCCACCCCCGGTGGGCGGGTGACCACGACGGGCGTCGGCGGCTTCTGCCTCGGGGGTGGATACGGCTGGCTGTCCCCGAAGCTCGGCCTGACCTGCGACAACCTTGTCAGCGCCGACCTCGTGACCGCGAGCGGTGAGGTGCTGACCGTCAGCGACGAGACCAACCCCGAGTTGATGTGGGCGTTGCGCGGCGCGGGCGCCAACTTCGGCGTCGTGACCTCGTTCGAGTTCCGGCTTCACCAGATCCCGCCACTGATGATGGCCGGCATGCTCGTCGTCCCGAACGACGAGAGGGCCGGGGACGTCGTGCGCGGCTACCGGGAGTACGTGGAGCAGGCGCCCGAGGACCTGGTGACGGGCCTGGCGACCCTCCTCGCCCCGCCCGCCGACTTCGTGCCGCCCGCGTTGGTCGGCGCGCCGGTGCTCGCCGTCGTCGCGGCCTACCTGGGCGACCCCGCCCAGGCGGAGCAGATGGTGGCCCCGCTACGGAAGCTCACCGAGGGCGGCGTCGACCTGCTCCAGCCGATGCCGTACACGACGTTCCAGTCGATGCTGGACCCGTTCGCACCTCCGGGATGGCTGAACTACCACCGCGGCCAGCACGTGGCGTCGCTGCCCGACGACGTCCTGGACGCGTTCCTCGCCGTCGGCCGCACCATCGGCTCGCCGATGACGCAGGGCATCATCTTCCGGCACGGGGGCGCCGTCAGCCGGGTGCCGGAGACGGCCACCGCCGCCGGCAACCGGTCCGCGCCGTACATGGCCCACCCGATCGCGGCCTGGCAGGACGAGTCCGAGACCGACCGGGAGGTGGACTGGGTGAAGCGCTTCAGCGCGGCGTTCGAGCCGGCCCTCACCGGTGGTGTGTATCTGAACTTCGAGCCGGAGACCGGCGAAGCCGACGTGCGCGCCGGGTTCGGCGACGACAAGTACGCCCGCCTGGCAGCGCTCAAGCAGCAGTGGGACCCGGAGAACGTCTTCCGCGGGAACCACAACATCGCACCGCGGACCGCCTGACCGTCGCCGCATAAGGCCCGCCGCATCAGGGGCGGACGCCGACCTCCTCGAGGCGCGTGAGCATCTCGGCGGGGTCGGCGTAGACCCGGTACGCGCCGGCCCGCTCGAGCTCCTCCCGGCCGTAGCCCCGGACAGGAGGCCGATGCCCAGTGCGCCCGCCCGCTGCGCGGCGAGCAGGTCCCAGACGCTGTCCCCCACCACGAACGAGTCCTCCGGCCGCACGCCCAGCAGCGCCGCGGCCGCGAGGAAGAGGTGCGGGTCGGGCTTGGCCCGCTCGACGAGGTCACGGGTGACGACGGGCACGTCGTCGGGCAGCCCGAACATCTCGATGGCCGTACGAGCGGTCCGGCTCGCCCCGCTGGTGGCGATGGCGAAGGGCACGCCGCGGTCGTGCAGGTGGTGCAGCAGCTCGCGCGCGCCGGGCAGCGGCACGACGGTGTCGGCCCGCTCCAGGTAGGCGGCGGCGTGCGCGTCGGCCAGCCGACGAAGTGTCGCGGCATCCAGCGACACGCCTGTCTCGCGTTGCAGGGCGTCGAGGAACAGGCCGCCGCTCATGCCGATGCGGCGGTGGATCCGCCACACGGACAGCGGGATGCCGACCTGCGCCAGCGCTTCCTGCCAGGCCGTCACGTGCTGGTAGACCGAGTCGACGAGCGTCCCGTCGAGGTCGAACAGCAGGGCGGGCTGCGGCACGTGCAGGTCCCGCAACGCGTCGCCGCCCGAGACGGTCATCGCGACGCCCTCAGCCGCCGGACGCGAGCTCGCGGCCGCGGTCCCGGGCGGCCTCCAGCGCCGAGAGCATCGCGGCGCGGACACCGTGGTTCTCCAGCTCGCGGATGGCGTTGATCGTCGTGCCGGCCGGCGAGGTCACGGCCTCCCGCAGCGTGACCGGGTGCTCTCCGCTGTCGCGCAGCATCACCGCCGCGCCGATCGCCGTCTGCACGATGAGGTCGTGCGCCACCTGCCTCGGGAGCCCGAGCAGGATGCCCGCGTCGGTCATCGCCTCGACGAGGTAGAAGAAGTACGCCGGTCCGCTGCCGGAGAGCGCGGTCACCGCGTCCTGCTGTGACTCGGGCAGGCGGATCGTGCGGCCCACCGGGCTGAAGATGGCCTCGGTCCGCAGCAGGTGCTCCTCGCCCGCGTGCGCCCCTGCCGAGATGGCGCTCATCGCCTCGTCGACCAGCACCGGGGTGTTGGACATGACCCGAACGACCGGCGTGCCGTCCGCGAGCCGCGCCTCGATGAAGGACGTCGTGATGCCGGCCGCCACGGACACGACGAGCCGGTGCGCCGGGGTGTGCGGCGCCATCTCAGCGAGCAGTGCGCCCATGTCCTGCGGCTTGACGGTGAGGATCAGCGTGTCGGCCGACGCCGCGGCGTCCGCGGTGGGCAGCACCTCCACGGCGTACCGCTCCCGGAGCACGGCTGCCCGCTCCTCGCGCCGCGCGGTCACCACCACGTCGCCGGGGCTCACGCCGCCGCGCAGCATCCCGGACAGCAGGGCCTCGCCCATCTTGCCGGCGCCCAGGACGGCGAGGCGCTCCACGGCGCACCTACCCCTTCGTCGCGAGCGACCGCAGGAAGAACGCGAGGTTGGCCGGGCGCTCCGCCATCCGCCGCACCAGGTAGCCGTACCACTCGTCGCCGTACGGGACGTAGACGCGCATACGCTGCCCCTGCGCGGCCAGCCGCTCCTGCTCGTGCGGGCGGATGCCGTAGAGCATCTGGAACTCGTAGCTGTCCTTGGACCGACCGGTGCGCCGCGCGAGCTCCTCGGTGATGGCGACCAGTCGCGGGTCGTGGGTCGCGAGCATCGGGTAGCCCCGACCCTCCATCAGCACGCGGAGTGCACGGGCATAGGCCCGGTCGACGTCGCGCTTGCCCTGGAACGCGACGGACTCCGGCTCCTTGTACGCGCCCTTGCACAACCGCACCCGGGAGCCCTCGTGCGCGAGGTCGCGGCAGTCGGCCTCTGTGCGGTGCAGGTAGGCCTGCAGCACCGCTCCGGTCTCGGGGAAGTCGGCGCGCAGCTCGCGCAGGATCCTCAGGGTCGAGTCGGTCGTGGTGTGGTCCTCCATGTCGAGGGTCACCGTCGTGCCGGCTGCCCGAGCGGCCTCGCAGATCGCGTAGGCGTTGTCGAGCGCGACCTTCTCGCCGTCGCCGGGCAGCGCCTGCCCGACCGCCGACAGCTTGACCGAGACCTCGGTGGCCGTTGTCAGGCCGTCGTCGGTGAGCAGCTTCAGCAGCCGGAGGTACGCGTCCCGGGTGTGCGTCGCCTGTTCCGGGAGGCCGGTGTCCTCGCCCAGGTGGTCCAGCGACGCGAGCAGGCCCTTGTCCACCAGCGTCCGCGTCGAGGCGACGGCCTCCTCGGCGGTGGTGCCGGCGACGAAACGGGCGACCACGGACCTCGACACGGGTGCCGTCTCCACCAGGTGACGGATCCGGTCGCTCCGCGACATCGACAGCAGCACACGCCGCAGCACAGGACCTCCTCTTGCGTACGACGGGACAGGTTAACGCCACCCCCGGCCCGGGCAGACCGGGACGGATCGAGCGGGTTTCGCAGGGTCGGTCGCGGGCAACCACTGACTCGAAGCCGCCGCCCGCCACGGCCGCGGTCGTCACCAACGGGAGGCCGCTGTGAGCGGTGCCGAGCTGGGCAAGGTCACCACCGACATCCCTGCCCGCATGGACCGGTTGCCCTGGTCGCGCTGGCACTGGCTGGTCGTCCTCGGGCTGGGCACCGTGTGGATCCTCGACGGGCTCGAGGTGACCATCGTCGGCTCCATCGCCGGCCGGCTCACCGAGAAGGGCAGCGGGCTCGAGCTGGCCGAGAGCCAGATCGGCATCGCGGCCGGTGTCTACGTCGCGGGCGCGTGCCTCGGGGCCCTGTTCTTCGGTTACCTCGCCGACCGCATCGGCCGCAAGAAGCTCTTCATCATCACCCTCGCCGTCTACCTGGTCGCGACCGTCGCCACCGC
>JBOGDX010000279.1:0-4867 GCA_050743225.1 Actinomycetes bacterium
ACGTACATCGGCTCGACGCCCACCCACGAGCAGCGGTCGAGGTCCCAATAGCCGGGACGGGTGTTGATCACGGTGCCGCTCCCTTCACCCGCCCAGCATGCGCGCGTTCGGGTCCGGCGTCAGCAGGTTTCCGGGACTTCAGTCGAAGATCGGGTCGCGGTCGCGGGAGCGCTTGAGCTCGAAGAACCCGTCGGTCCCCGCGACCAGCCGCACCCCGTCCCAGAGCCGCCCGGCTGCCTCGCCGCGCGGGATCGGCGACACGACGGGGCCGAAGAAGGCGGTGCCCTCCACGGAGATGACGGGTGTTCCGACCTCGAAGCCGACCTGGTCCATGCCGGCGTGGTGGGAGACCTTGAGCGCCTCGTCCCAGGACGTGTTGTCCATCTCGTCGGCGAGGTCCTCCGGCAGCCCGGCCGCCGAGAGAGCCTCCGCGACCGTCGCCCGGTCCTTGGGGCGCTGCTCGTGGTGGAAGCGCTGCCCGAGCGCGGTGTAGAGCGGGAGCGCGAAGTCATCCCCGTGCTTCTCCGTCGCGGCGACGACGACCCGGACCGGGCCCCAGGCCTGGTCCATCAGCTGCTGGTACTGCTCGGGGAGGTCCCGGCCCTCGTTGAGGTAGGCCAGGGACATCACGTGCCAGCGAACCCGGACGTCGCGCACCGCCTCGACCTCGAGCATCCACCGGGACGCGATCCAGGCCCACGGGCAGATCGGGTCGAACCAGAAGTCGGCGGTCGCGGGCGCGGCCCCGGATGTCGCGGTCTGTTGCGGGCTGGCAGCGGGCTTGGTAGTGGGCATCGTTGTCCTTGACGTCACGTCGGGGTCAACCGGTCCGGCACTCCGGGGCATTCCCGCTGCCGTCCGGACGAACCGGACGTGCGAGGATTCCCCGGCCCTTGCCGTTTCCCGCGACGTCGCCCGAACCACAGACGTCCCCCGCACCGCATAGGAGTGTTCGTGCCTAGCGCGACCGCCCGCATGAACATGACCCGCGAGGAGGCCCAGGCCCGCGCCCGGATCCTCGACGTCGACGCCTACGAGATCGCCCTCGACCTCACCCGGGGCGAGGTCACCTTCCACTCCGAGACGTCCGTCACGTTCGGGTGCACCGAGCCGGACGGGTCGACGTTCGTCGACCTTGTCGCCGACAGGGTCACAGGGATCGAGCTCAACGGGCGCGCACTCGACCCGGCCGAGGTCTTCGACGGCACCCGGATCGCCTTGCACGGGCTCGCCGAGCGAAACACGCTGCGGGTCAGCGCCGTGTGCCGCTACATGCACAGCGGTGAGGGCATGCACAGGTTCGTCGACCCGGTCGACAAGTCCGTGTACCTGTACACGCAGTTCGAGGTGGCCGACTCGCGCCGGGTGTTCACGGTGTTCGACCAGCCGGACCTCAAGGCCACCTTCCGGTTCACCGTGACCGCGCCGGCCGACTGGCAGGTCGTGTCCAACCAGCAGACGCCGGACCCGGAGCCCGGCGAGATCGGCAACGCGACCTGGCGGTTCGCCCCGACCGAGCGGCTGTCGTCGTACGTCACTGCCCTGGTTGCCGGGCCCTACCACCGGGTCGACGGCGAGTACCGCGTCGGGGACCGCGTCGTCCCGCTCGGTCTCTACTGTCGGGCGTCGCTCGCGGAACACCTCGACGCCGACGTGATCCTCGACGAGACCCGGCAGGGCTTCGAGTTCTTCGAGCGCGAGTTCCAGCTGCCGTACCCGTTCGCCAAGTACGACCAGCTGTTCGTGCCCGAGTTCAACTCCGGGGCGATGGAGAACGCCGGGTGCGTGACGCACAACGAGGACTACGTGTTCCGGTCGCGGGTGCCGGACGTGTCCTATGAGCGCCGCGCGGTGACGATCCTGCACGAGCTGGCGCACATGTGGTTCGGCGACCTCGTGACCATGACCTGGTGGGACGACCTCTGGCTCAACGAGTCGTTCGCCGAGTGGGCCAGCACGTTGGCGACCGCCGAGGCCACGCGGTGGACCTCGGCCTGGACGACCTTCGCCAACACCGACAAGACCTGGGCCTACCGCCAGGACCAGCTCCCCTCGACCCATCCCATCGCGGCCGAGATCCGCGACCTCGAGGACGTCGAGGTCAACTTCGACGGCATCACCTACGCCAAGGGCGCCTCGGTGCTCAAGCTGCTCGCCGCCTGGGTGGGCCGCGAGGAGTTCATGGCAGGCATCCGTGAGTACTTCCGGGCGTACGCCTGGAGCAACACCACGCTCGCCGACCTGCTCGGCAAGCTCGAGGAGACCTCGGGCCGCGACCTCAAGGCCTGGTCGGCCGAGTGGCTGGAGACGGCGGGCGTCAACACGCTACGGCCGGTGTTCGAGACCGACGAGGACGGGCGGTTCACCTCGTTCTTCGTGGAGCAGTCCGCACCCGACGCATGGCCGACGCTGCGGTCTCACCGGCTGGCGATCGGGCTGTACTCCCGCGCGGAGGACGGTCTCGTGCGTCGGCACCGGGTGGAGATCGACGTCACCGGCGCCCGGACGGAGGTGCCCGACCTGGCGGGCGTCGAGCAACCGGACCTGCTGCTCGTCAACGACGACGACCTCACCTACGCGAAGATCCGCCTCGACGAGCGCTCGCTCGCCACGCTGACCGAGGCGATCGGCGAGATCGAGGACAACCTCGCGCGATCGCTATGCTGGTCGGCGGCCTGGGACATGACACGTGACGGCGAGATGCCCACGACCGACTACCTCACCCTCGGCCTGGGCGGCATCGGCACCGAGTCCGACAGCTCGGTCACCCGGACCGTGCTCCGCCAGGTCGAGACGGCGGTGATCCTCTACGCGGCGCCCGAGAAGCGGGATGCGTCACGGCAGCGGCTCGCCGACGGCCTGGGCCAGCTGCTGCGCGACGCCGCGCCGGGCAGCGACAGCCAGCTGCAGCTGCTGCGTGCGTTCGCGTCGGCCGCCGTGGGTGAGGACCACCTGGCGTTCGTACGACAGGTGCTCGACGGCGAGGAGACCGTCGATGGCCTGCGGATCGACACTGACCTGCGCTGGCACCTGTTGCACCAGCTCGTCGCGGCCGGCGTCGCGGAGGACGCCGAGATCGACCGCGAGCTCGATCGCGACGACACCGCCACGGGACGCCGCCAGGCGGCCGCCGCCCTCTCGGCCCGGCCGCGCGAAGAGGCCAAGCGCGAGGCGTGGGCGTCGGTGATGGACGACGACGAGCTGCCGAACGCCATCCAGACCGCCGTGATCGGCGGCTTCGCACGGGTCGGCCAGGCCGAGCTGCTGCGGCCGTACGTCTCGGCGTACTTCGAGTCGCTGACCGAGGTCTGGGCGCAACGGACCAACGAGACCGCGCAGAACATCGTGATCGGGCTCTTCCCGACCGTTCTGGCCGAGCAGTCGACCGTGGACGCCGCCGACGCCTGGCTGGACTCTCACCCCGACGCGGCAGCGGCGCTGCGCCGGCTGGTCGTGGAGGCCCGCGACGGGGTCGCCCGCGCGCTGCGCGCCCAGGCCCGCGACGCCCAGCCCGTCGCTCCGGGGGAAATGATCACGCGCGCGTGATCATTTCCCCCCGACAGCCATGAATTCGGCGCTGTCGGTGGACATCTTGCGCGGTCGGGCCCGTGACAAACGCCATCCTGGATCGGCACAGCGGGCGAACAGCAGTCACGAGGCCCGCCGGCGCCTTTCGACCCGCTCGAAGGCACGGTCGAACCGGGCGCGGACGGCCCGGTCGCGGCCGTCTAGCTCCGACCACACGATGCGGACCATCTCGCTGCCCTCGTCGCGGATCGAGTCCTCTCGCCGCTTCTCCTGCCACACGATGTCACCGATGTCTTCATGGTCGAGACGGTTGGTCTTTTCGTACAGCGCCCGGCCGTACTTCAGTCGTCCGTCGAACTCCGCGGCCGTGTCGTACTCCTCGATGTAGAAGTCAGTGATTCCGAGGAGATGCTCGCCCGCATCTCGGATCTCGCGCTGAAGGGTCGGTTTTGGGACACCGATCCGTGCCAGCAGGACACGGGCCCGGGACTCGCCGACGGTCTGCGCCCTGCCGTCCGAGAACCTCAGCACGCGCGACGAGTGGACCGAGTGTGACCAGTCACGTTGGCGGTCCAAGATTTCCTCGGCGCAATCGTCGTCGAACTCGAACAGGCGCCTCGCGCCGTCTGCGAGGACGACTCCGGCTTCGAAGCCGACCGTGCGGGAGGCGTCGACGACACCCCGCTCCGGGATCGACACCAGGAGCCCTTTCACCTCGATGATCTGCGACTCGGGTAGTGGGCCAACGTGATGTACGACTCCGGCTGATCGCCGCGAGGCACGGCTGTCATCCCGATGTACGTGGACCTGCCCTAGGTCCACGCCCCAGAGCGGGACATCCAAGGCGGCGAGCGCGGAGTGATGAGTGGCGAAGACCAGACCGTCGAGGTTGCCGACGGCGGCTCGGACCGTCAGCACATGCCGAGCGGCCTGGTCGAGGCCTTCCAGGACCTCACGCGGGGCGTACGCGCCATGGCGAACGACCTGCCACTCCTTCGCCCGGAGCAACGCAGCGATCTCCTTCGGCTTGTGGCCGCACTCCAGCGCCTGCCACCGGTAGAAGAAGCCCTGCTGTTGCGCTGTCACGCGGGCCAGCTCACCGTCCATTGCGCAACCGTGGATCGGAGGCGGCAGCCCGGCCATCGTCACGGGCTGGTCTGTGGACCGTCGGCGCCGAGGGTCGATCCTGTGGATGTCCACTGCGTCGGGTCGCGATCACGGCCGGGGCGTTCTGTGGCCCGACAGTGCCATCTGCCCCCCGACAGCGCCGAATTCCATGCTGTCGGGGGGCAATGATCACGCTCGCGTGATCATTGCCCGGGGAGGGAGGGAGGCGGGC
>JBOGDX010000280.1:0-4842 GCA_050743225.1 Actinomycetes bacterium
CCGCGAGCCTGGCGACGATGTCGCGCCGGGTCGGGTCGGCGAGGGCCGCGAACACGCGGGATAGTCGATCGTCGGTCACCGCACACCCCTGCTGTCGTTGTCAACCGATTGGTTGCAGACGAAGGTACGCCGACCCCTGGGTCCTTGTCAACCATCTGGTTGATCACGGTCGGGCCGGCGGCCGATCGGAGATGCCGGGAACGACTCTGACCGCCTCCCCGGACGTGTCTTTTTCGCCCGCCCGGATACGAGCGAGGCCTCCCCGAAGGGAGGCTCCGCTCCGTACGGCGTACCCGCTACTCGATCGTCTGCGGGTTCAGGTGGTCGACCAGCCTCGGCTGGCCGGGCTTCTCGATCAACGTCCGGTACACCACCATGCCCTGCGCGAGGGCGTTGTTGGTGACGCCGTCAGACGCGTAGACGGGGATCCCGGGCCCCGTCTTGAACATCGGGCCCGTGTACGGGTACGCGGACCAGGTTCCCGAATTCGCCGCCGGGTCGTAGTACGCGATCTCCTGCAGCCTCGTTGGCTGGGTGAAGTCGATCACGTCGACCCCGCCCGTGTACCAGGCGTTGACGAGCAGGTCGCGCTCGATGCCCTTGACGGCCATCCCCATGTGCGCCGAGCAGTACTCGCCCGCTGCGGGGTTGGGCCGCAGGTCGCCCAAATGAAACTCGCTCAGGAAGTTGCCGTCCAGGTCGGTGAAGAACATCTTCCCGGTCTTGTGGACGCCGCCTGCCGGGTTCCACGGCCGCGGCTGGTACGTCGTCGTGGTCGGGCAGCCGGTTCCGAAGGACTCGTCGACCCAGTTCACGACCGTACCGTCGTTGTTGAACATCGCGGAATGGAAGAAGTCGGCCGCTCCGGGAATGTTCCCGGTGCCGCCCGAGCTGACTTGGTCGTCCGCGATTGTGATCGGGTTCTGCGTGTCCGGAACCCCGTTTGCGCCGATGTCCCACACCTGGCCCTGCTCGGCGCACGCCGCGCCGAGAAGGCGGCGCTCGACGTGGACGACCATGTCGTGGCAGGCCACGGCGGCGGGCTCGAAGGGGGGCGAGGGGAGACCCTTTTCACCCCACTCTATCCTGCCGTCCGGGTCGCCCGGGTAGCTGAGCGCCGGCTGGACGTTGAGCTCGTTGGCCCCCGCTGGGTTCGCGAGCGGCACCTCGACGACCTGGATCACCCCATGGAGCGGGTTGGCAGGGCTCCCGGGGTCTTCGTCGTACGGGTTGGCCGTGTTCTGGAACTCGGTGTCACCGCAGGTGGGTCCGGGCCGCAACGGGTACGACGCGACGTATACGAGCAGCCTGCCCGACTCCTCAGGCCACAGAGTGATGGTGTGGGCCCCGCAGTCTGTGTAGACCGCCTTCACCTGCTGGATGTTGGTGAACGGGTTCGCCGGGTCGTCGCTCATTGTGAAGACGCGGACGCCTTCCCAGCCGGTCGGGTCGCCGTGATTTGGCGACCGGGGAGCTCCACACGCCGGGCTGGTCATGGTGCGGTCCACAGCCAGGAGCATCAGGTCGGCGACGCCGTTCCCGTTCCGGTCCCAGACGATCGGGTCGTTCTGGTTGGCGTCACACGCGAAGTCCCTCACCAGCCGCGGGCTGGCCGGGTTGGATATGTCGAAGATCCGCACACCGCCGCGGGGGCCGGTGCCGGGCGGGGACCCCGTATCGCCGGTGTAGTAGCCGACGAAGGCGTGGTTGCCCCAGAACGCGAGATCCGAGTTGGTCGCCGCGTTCGGGGACGTGAAGAGTTGCTGCATCCTCTTGCTTTGGTCCCCGGGGGCCTGCGCGCCGGCGACGCCGGGGATCACCCCTAACGCGACGATTGTCGATACGAGTACGAGAACCGGTCGTCTCATTCTCATGCTGTCTTGCACCTTGCCTTCCGGACGGCTGAAGGGTCGCGTTCGCGGCCCGTCGGGCGGACTACGGCTGAGTACTGGAGGCGGCTCGATCCTGTCGGCAGGCGAAATCGCCGTACCACAGTCCCGCCCCGAACCCGGTGTCCGAGATCCCTTCAGGAAAAGGTCGGAGCCGAAGGGGCGTCGAGTCGCGGCCCCGCATCCTTGGAGAGCGGCGCTGCCCACCAATGGTGCGACTGCCACGGCTGATGCTGACCGCGAACCGATGCACCGTCACGATGATCCCCAGACTGCCGCCGGTGACGCAGCGCCAAATGTGATAGTGCTCGTGGGTCGTCAATCAGGGGTGCGGCGGCCTGGGCACCACCAGCCGGGCTTGCCCGCATGGGATCTCCGAAGAGCTGTTCGCCAGATGAGCCGCGTCCCCTGGACACGGCTCAGCCCGGAGTTGCAGCCGCAGCACCTGCGGCTGTGCCGCTGGTCCGTCGCCTGCTCCGCTGCTGGACTCTCGCCGGCGGTGCGGGTCGTTAGTGGCCACCAAGATGGCCTCAGGGACGACCCTGGCCGCCTCCCGGTAAGGGAAACGGCCAGGTCAGCGGGGTGGAGCTGAGGGGACTCGAACCCCTGACCCCCACACTGCCAGTGTGGTGCGCTACCAGCTGCGCCACAGCCCCAAGGATCGTGCGGCACCCGCTCGCGGGCGACGACGAGTCTAACGGCTCACCGCGGGCCGCACGAATCGGCGCGGCCTGCTCACTCCTCGTCCCCCATCACCGGGGTCGGCAAGCTGCCCGCGTTGTGCTCCACGAGGCGCCACCCGGCGCCTACCTCCTCGAGCACCGACCAGCAGCAGTTGCTCAGTCCTCCCACGGCGGCCCACCGGTCGAGCGGCAGGTCGAGCAACGAGCCGATCGCCGCGCGGGCAGCCCCACCGTGGGTGACCACCACCAGCGTCTCGCCGGGTGGGACCGGCGAGAGCGCCTCGAGGACGGCGGGTGTCACCCGGCCCGCGACATCCGTGCGCTTCTCC
The DNA here is from genome assembly GCA_050743225.1 of Actinomycetes bacterium. Lineage (GTDB taxonomy): Bacteria > Actinomycetota > Actinomycetes > JACCUZ01 > JACCUZ01 > JBOGDX01. The sequence continues at coordinate 2,902 of JBOGDX010000280.1, forward strand.
GCGCCACCCGCCGGGACGTCCGCCCCCGACCGCCAGAGGGTGTAGGCGTTGGCATCCAGTCCGCGGATCTCGGTGACGGTGAGACCCTGCCACGACCCGCCGAACGTCTCCCGCAGCCGGGCGTCCTCGTTGACCGGAACACCGGTGAGACGACCCAGCGCATGGGCGGTGTCCACCGCCCGACGGAGGTCGGAAGACACGATCGCCGACGGTCGCAGAGCGGCCAGCAGGCGGGCCGCTCGGCCCGCCTGCTCGTGTCCCGTCGCGTCCAGCTCGACGTCCGTATGACCCTGGAAGCGATCCTCGAGGTTCCACCGCGTCTGGCCGTGGCGCCAGAGCACCACGCGCCGCGAAGGCGCGGTCAGGAAGCCGCCCCGGTCGACGGTCGCGCCCCGTCGGCGCCGTCACGACGCAAGCGAGGGCGGCGCACCTCCTCGGGCAGCTCCACGAGGGGGCAGTCCTTCCAGATGCGCTCGAGCGAGTAGTAGACCCGCTCCTCGGCATGCTGAACGTGGACGATCACGTCGATGTAGTCCAGCAGCACCCAGCGGCCCTCGCGTTCCCCCTCGCGGCGGACCGGCTTGGCTCCCAGGCGACGCAAGCGCTCCTCGATGGCGTCCACGATCGCCTTGACCTGCCGGTCATTAGGCGCCGAGCAGAGGACGAAGACGTCGGTGATCACGAGGTGCTCGCCCACATCGAAGGCGAGGATGTCGTCGGCAAGCTTGTCCGACGCCGCCTCGGCAGCGGCGACGGCCAGCTCACGGGCGCGGTCGGGAACGCTCACGCCACCAAGGCTCTCACGGCGCGAAGTCGGACCCGAGGATGACGATGACGTCGGCCACCGTCTGGCCCCGGTCCGAGGTGGAGACCGCGCTGTCCGGCAGGCCGAGGGCAGCGGCCACGCGCTGACCCCGGCCCACGCTCTCATCGGTCCCGTCGGGGATCAGCACGGTGCTCGGGCCCGCGCCGAAACTGCCGGCGTTTCCCCCGTTGACGAAGCGGAACCCGGCGGCGACCAGCTTGGCTCGGGCCTGCTCGACCAGGCCGGGGGTCCCGACGCCGTTCTCGACGAGCACCCGCACGACCTGCCCACCCGCATCCTTCTGCAGGGCGCCGGGGAAGAGCGAGCGCATCCGTGCCGCGACCTGGCCGGGCTCGATGCCGTACGTCGGCACGGCAGACCCGGTGTCGATCTCCGTCACGGGCAGGACGTCCGAGACGAGCGACTCGGTCTCCGCGGCTCGCTTCATCCCCAGGAGCCGATCGGCCAACAGCGTCGGCTCCGCGGTGGCCCGCGAGCCCTCGCCGGCCTTCTCCAGAGCCGCGACGACACCGGCCCGGTCATCGGGCAGGGCCGCCAGCAGGCCGGCCAGCACGTCGTCGAAGCGCGCCAGGCGGGCCTGCTCCGGCTCGCCCTCGACGCGGTACGTCGCGAAGGCGGCCGCGGCCGGGCCAGCCAGCCGCTGCTTGCCCGGCCGGGCCACAACGGTCTGGCGTCCCTGCGCATCGGTGGTGACGACGTCGACGTCGACCTCTGCCTCGACACCCCCCACGGCGTCCACGATCGCGGCCAGGCCTTGCACGGTGAGCACCCAGCTGTCGTCGACACGGACCCCGAGCAGGTCGGTCAGCGCCTGTGCCGGAGCCGAGGGCTCGGGCAGCGTCACGGTCTCGCCAAACGGGAGGTTTCCGGTGCCGGCGACCTCGACGAGGAGCCCCGACGGGACCAACATCAGCGAAGCGGTGTCCTCGCGCGGGGTGATCCCGGAGAGTCCGCTCGACGCGGCGACGCCGTCGGCCCCGGTGACCTGCACGAGCAGGGTCTGCTGCTTGGCCGGTCCGGCCGTGCGAACGCCGTTGTCGTCCTCGCCGCCACCGAGCAACAGGACGGTGCCCAGAACCAGCACCAGGACCCCGGCCACCGCCCCCAGCACCATC
>JBOGDX010000281.1:0-4833 GCA_050743225.1 Actinomycetes bacterium
GACGTCCGTCAGGTGGATGCCCGCGACGGCGAGCGTCGCACCCGGTTCCAGCGAGGCGAGGGCCACGGGCACCAGGTCGCCTACCGGGGCGAAGAGGATCGCACCGTCCAGCGGCTCCGGTGACGGGTCTGCCGCGTCACCGGCAGAGCTCGCGCCGAGGTCGAGCGCCAGGCGCCGAGCGTCGGATGACCGGGTGAACACGTGCACCGCGGCGCCTTGGTGCAGCGCCAGCTGGGCGGTCAGGTGGGCAGAGGCGCCGAAGCCGTAGATGCCGAGCCTGCCGGCGGGCGGCAGCTCAGCCAGTGCCAGCGCCCGGTAGCCGATGATGCCTGAGCAGAGCAACGCGGCGGCCCGTTCGTCGTCGAAGCTGTCGGGCAGCCTGTAGGCGAAGCGCTCGTCGACGACGCAGAGCTCGGCGTACCCGCCGTCGACGTCCCAGCCCGTAAACCGCGGCGTCCGGCACAGGTTCTCCCGGCCGTGACGGCAGAACCGGCACCTCCCGCAGGTCTCGTGAAGCCACGGCACACCGACGCGCTCCCCGATGCGGAACCGTCCGGTTCCCGGCCCGGTCGAGTCGACGTATCCCACGACCTCATGACCCGGGACGACGTCGGGAAGTCGCGGCGGAAGGTCGCCCTCGGCCAGGTGCAGGTCAGTACGACAGATCCCGCAGCAGCTCACCCGCAGCCGGACCTGGCCCGGACCGGGTTGCGGGTCGGCGCGCGCGCCCTGGCGGAGTGGTCCGTTCTGAACCCGGCCCGGTCGGTGCACCCACCAGGCGCGCACGTCAGGTCCCTTCCCGCGCCGGGGCGCGTCGGGGAGCGGAAAGGGTTCTGCGCCGCTTAGGTGGCGTTACGAGATGCATGGTGTGCGTGGGGTCCGCAGCTCCCTGCCTCTTATGGTCGAGCCCTTTCCGCTCGTACCCCATTGCAGCCCTTCTGCGGGCGGAATACCAGAGATGTTCGTGTCGGGCTCTGACTCCCGGGTCAGGCTCGGTGTGTGTTCATCGGTCTCAGGTCGGCCGGGCCGCCGTAGTCACCTCCGGGCGTGACGATGGTCCCCGCCTTGCCCTCGACGATGTCCTGAGCGTCCTCCAGCCGCCCGATGGCGGCCATGTCGCCGGTCAGCTCGACGAACCGGCACACGGCTTCCACCTTGGGCCCCATCGACCCGGTCGGGAGGTTCTCCCTGCGGATGGCTGCCGGGGTGGCGCGCAGGATGGGCTCCGCCCGCGAGGTCCCGAAGTTCCGCATGACGTTGGGCACGTCGGTCAGGATGAGAAGGACGTCCGCCTCGAGCGCCTCCGCGAGCACCGAAGCGGTCAGGTCCTTGTCGACGACCGCCTCGACACCCTCGAGATGTCCGTCCTCGTTGCGGATGACGGGGACGCCTCCGCCCCCGGCGCACACGACGACCGCCCCGCTGGCCAGCAGCAGGCGGATGAGCCGGGTCTCCACCACCCGTTCGGGCCGAGGCGAGCCGACGACGCGGCGCCACTTCGGCCCGTCGGGCTTCACGGTCCAGCCCCGCTGCGCGGCCAGCTCGTGCGCCGTCGCCTCGTCGTACACCTCGCCGATGAACTTGGTCGGTTCGGCGAACGCGGGGTCGGCGGCCGAGACGAGCGTCTGGTTGATGATGCTGGCGACCTGGCGCCCCGGCATATGGTTCTGCAGCGCCTGCAGCAGCCAGTACCCGATCATCCCCTGGGTCTGCGCGCCGAGCACGTCGAACGGGTAGGGCGTGCTCAGGTTCGGGTCGGACGCGCTTTGCAGCGCGAGGACGCCGACCTGCGGCCCGTTCCCGTGGGTGAGGACCAGCTCGTGCTCCGTGGCCAGCGGGGCGAGCGCTGCGACTGCGCGCGCCGCGTTCGCCTCCTGCACGTCCGCGTCCGGCTTCTGCCCGCGCTCGAGCAGTGCGTTCCCCCCGAGCGCGGCGACGATGCGCACCTCAGCTCCCCAGGGTCGCGACGAGAACCGCTTTGATGGTGTGCATCCGGTTCTCGGCCTGGTCGAACACGATGGAGTGCTCGGACTCGAAGACCTCGTCGGTGACCTCGAGCCCGTCCATCCCGGTCTTGGCATGAATCTCGGCGCCCACGGCTGTGTTGCGGTCGTGGAACGCCGGCAGGCAGTGCAAGAACTTCACGTCCGGGTTCCCGGTGGCGCGGACCATGTCCATGTTCACCTGGTAGTCACGGAGCAGTCCGATGCGCGTGTCCCACACATCCTTGGGCTCGCCCATCGACACCCACACGTCGGTGTACAGGTAGTCCACGCCGGCCACGCCGGCGGCGACGTCCTCGGTGTGGGTGATTCTTGCGCCGGTCCCGGCAGCCACCTCGCGCGCCTGATCCACGATCGTCTTCTCGTTCCACAGGTCCTGCGGGGCGACGATGCGCACATCCATGCCCATCATCGCTCCGGCCACGAGCAGGGAGTTCCCGACGTTGTTGCGGGCGTCACCGCAGTAGGCGAAGGCGATGTCCTCGTCGCTCTTGGTACTCCACTCCCGCATCGTGAGCAGGTCGGCGAGCATCTGCGTCGGGTGCCACTCGTCGGTCAGCCCGTTCCACACGGGCACCCCGGCGTACCTGCCAAGAGTCTCCACGAGCTCCTGGGACGCGCCGCGGTACTGGATGCCGTCGAAGAAACGCCCGAGGACCCGCGCGGTGTCTTTCATCGACTCCTTGTGCCCGATCTGGGATCCGGTCGGCTCGAGATAGGTGACGTGGGCGCCCTGGTCGTAGGCGGCGACTTCGAACGCGCAGCGGGTGCGTGTGGAGGTCTTCTCGAAGATCAGCGCGATGTTTCGCCCATCAAGCTGCCGGCGCTCGGTGCCGTCCTTCTTCGCTGCCTTGAGCTCAGCGGACAGGGAGAGCAGGTGCTTCCACTCCTCGGGTGTGAAGTCGAGCTCCTTCAGGAAGTTGCGTCGGCGGAGATCCAAGGTCATGTCCTGTCCTCGTCGTCGATGTGTCCGGTGCGCTGATCACGTCGTCCGGGAACGCCGCCGAGAGCCACCGCGACCGAGCCCGTTGCCCATGATGATGAACCCCTCGATGCCGTGACTGCGCGGGGTGCTTCAGACCTGGGCCTCGGTCATTCCCGGGACGCGCGCGGCCGGCACGGTGACACCGGCCAGCCAGGCTGCCTCCGCTGCGAGCCCCGTCGCGAGGTCGACCTCGGGGCGGTATCCGAGAAGCGCCTCCGCGAGGCTGCAGTCCGCGCCCGTGTGCCGGGTCTCCCCGATCCGGGTCGGTCTCCGGACGACCGTGACGGGGCGGCCCGTCACCGATTCGACGAGCCGCAGCGTGTCGTTGATGCTGACCCTGCACCCGCCTCCGATGTTCAGGACCGGGTCCGGGACCGGAACCTCCACGGCCCGCAGCAGCGCCCTCGCCGCATCGCTCACGTACGTGAAGTCCCGCGTCTGCTCCCCGTCGCCGTAGACGATGACCGGCCGGCCAGTCATCGCGGCCTCGAGGAAGCGCCGGAGTGCCATGTCGGGTCGTTGGTGCGGTCCGTACACGGTGAACAACCGCAACAGGGCAAGGTCGAGACGACCGGTGTTGGCTCGCGCGTACGTGAGGCAGAGTTGCTCCATCGCGAGTTTCGTCACGCCGTACGGCGACACCGGGAGCGGCGTCGCCGACTCGGTGCACGGATAGGCGACGGCGTCTCCGTAGACGCTCGACGACGACGCCGCGACCAGCCTGGGCACTCCCGCCTCCAGGCATGCCTCGAGGAGACGTTGGGTCGCCAAGACGTTGTGCCGGACGTACGTGGCGAAGGCGGTGCCCCAGGACCCCGTCACTCCCGCCTGCGCAGCGAGGTGGACCACGGCGTCGGCTCCCGCAAGCACCGGTGGGAGGTTGAGCTCGGCGAGGTCGCCCTCGACGAGCAGGAACCCCGGCCGGTCCGCGTGCACGTCGACGTTGGACCGCTTCTCGGTCTCCGCGTAGAAGGGCGTGAACGCGTCGATCCCGACGACCTCGCAGCCCGCGTCCAGCAGTGCCCCGACGGTGTGTGTGGCGACGAACCCCGCCGCCCCTGTGACCACCACGCGCGTCATGTCGGCTCCATCTGCGGCACGGATGCCAGCCGCTCGGCTGCGGAGAGGAGGGATGGGACCAGGTGCCACTCGGTCACGGTGAGGCCCCGGAAGCGGCGCCCTGCGATCTTCGCCAGCGAGGCGGCCCGGTTGACCGTGACCCGCGCGGGCGCGAGGAGCGGCAGGCGGCGCGCGTAGCCGGCCAGGAAGCCGTCCCGGACGGCTGCGAGCATCTCCGCCAGGTCCGGGCGCCGGATTGCCTTCCAGTCGAGGTAGCCGAGCAGGTTCCCGATGTCGCGGGCCCGTTCGGACCGGCAGACGGTGTCCAGGTCGATCATCATCAGCCGGTCCTCGCCGGCGATCAGCTGGTCCGTCCGGAACGCACCGTGGCTCGTGACCACGTCCTCCGGTGTGCTCGAGCCGGCGGCCTCGAGCGTGTCCACCAGAGCCGTGAAGCGGGCGGCCGTCGCGGCGTCCGCGGCGGCAATGGCAGGTCGGTAACCCCGCAGCTCGCGGATGTCGTCGAGGAACGTGCGGACCGGGGCCTCGGGGGGGAGCGAGCACTCGTGCAGTGCGGCCAGGGCGGACCCTGCGTCGGCGAACACGGCACTGACCGAGGCCGAACCCGCCGACAGGGACCCGACCAGCCCGTGCAGCTCGGTTGCCCGGCTCACGGCGGGCTGGACGAGCAGGCCGAGGTCGGACCACTCGCCGACGACAGGCGGCACGAGCGGCGCGCCGTCGACCTCACGGGTGGCCCGGCGCACGGCTTCGATCAGCGCGGCC
>JBOGDX010000282.1:0-4812 GCA_050743225.1 Actinomycetes bacterium
CCACATCACCACACCGAAGACGACCTTGCCGGCCTCGCCGAGGGCGGCGTCGAACGCCGACGCCGGCGGGTTCTCGGGGTCGAGCTGGACGCCCTGCGAGACGACACCGAGCACGGCCAGGAACAGCAGGACGCGCATGACCGCCGTGACGCCGATGCCGATCACCGAGCTGCGGCTGATCTCGTCGACGTACTCCTCGCCCTTCACGCCGTTGTCGACGAGTCGGTGGGCACCCGCGTAGACGATGTAGCCGCCGACCGTGCCGCCGATGAGGGTGGTGATGATCAGGAAGCTGGCCGTCTCAGGGGCCACGGTCTGCCGCAGTGCCTCCCCGACCGGTGGCTGCGTCTTCACCGCAACCCAGGTGGTCAACGCGATCATCACGACGCCGAGCAGCACGACGACGCGGTCCATCGCCACACCCGCCCGTCGCACCAGGAACACTGCGATGGCCACGAGGGCCGAGATCGCCGCGCCGACGCGGACATCCAGGCCGAAGATGGCGTTGAGCCCCAGCGAACAGCCCGCGATGTTGCCGATGTTGAAGATCAGGCCGCCCAGGACGTCCAGGCCGGCCAGCGCGTAGCCCGACCCGGGGAACACGTCGTTGGCCAGGTCCTGCGCCCGCCGGCCTGCGACACCGACCACTCGCCACACGTTCATCTGGATGGCGATGTCGATCAGCACGGACACCGCGATGGCGAAGGCCATGGCGGCCTTGAGCTCGTCGGTGAACGTGGTGGTCTGGGTGATGAAGCCGGGCCCGATCGCGGAAGTCGCCATGAGGAACATGGCGCCGAGGAACTTCGACCGGCCGGCGAGCTGCCCGGTTGTGCCCGGAGTCCGCTCGAGTGTGGCCTGGGACTGCGACATGGGGGATCCGCTCGGTCGTGCGGAACGTCCGGTTCGTCCGCTTATTGCCGCTATACCCTAATAATCGTTCAACGATTCCGCAAGTGATTGTTGAACAATCCTACCTGGAACGGAGCCTGATGACCCGGGTGATCTCGCGCTGGGCGTCGCTCAGGTAGGCCTCCAGCTCCGCGGCCCCGGCTGCCGTCTCCCCCGCGCGGACGAGCTCGGCCAGCTGCCGGTTGCGCGCGACGTAGGGGGCGTGCAGGTCCTCCGGGTCGGGCATGGTGGCGAAGGCCAGGCGCAGCTCGGCCACGATCCGGGCGAAGAACCGGTCCACCCGTTCGCTGCCCAGCCAGCCGACGATGGCCTGGTGGAAGCGCAGGTCAGCGGTGGCGACGCGCGCCCAGTCCCCCGCGGCAGCGGCCTCCTCCGCCTCCTGTACGACGTCGGCGAGCTCCCCGCCGTGCATCGGGGGGTTCGCCTCCGCCGCCCGTAGCCCCATCTGCTCCAACGTGCGCCGGACGGCGTAGATGTCGGCGACGTCGTCTTCGGACAGCTCGCGGACCGTGACGCCGCGGTTGCGCACGTGCTCGACCAGGTTGTCGTACCCGAGCAGCCGGAAGGCCTCGCGCACCGTGTTCCGCGAGACCGCGAGCCGGGCCGCGATGTGCGCCTCTCGCAACGCGCTCCCCGGACGGTGCCGCCCCTCCGTGATCTCCTGCCGGAGCACGTCGGCGACCCGCGCCGCGGCCAGGCCGCCGAGCGGCTCCTCGGTCACATCCGCTCGGGGGCGGTGACGCCCAGCAGCCCGAGGCCATTGGCGAGGACGACGCGGGTCGCCTCGACGAGCCACAGTCGCGCTCGGTGCAGGTCGGTGACCTGCTCGTCCCCGCGGGGCAGGACCCGGCACTCGTCGTAGAAGCGGTGGTACGTCCCGGCCAGCGCCTCGAGGTATCGCGCGACCCGGTGCGGCTCACGCAGCTCGGCCGCGGTAGCCACCACCCGCGGGTACTCCCCGAGGGCACCGAGCAGGTCACCCTCCCTGTCGGTGTCGAGCAGCTCGGGCCGGAACGCGTCGCGCTCGCCGCTGTCTACCCCGAGCTCAGCCGCGTTGCGCAGCAGGCTCGCGATCCGGGCATGCGCGTACTGCACGTAGAAGACGGGGTTGTCGTTGGTGTGCCGCGCCCACAGGTCCAGGTCGATGTCGATCTGCGAGTCGGTGGACGACCGGATCATGGCGTAGCGGCCCGCGTCGTTGCCCACGGCGTCGACGAGGTCCTCGATCGTGAGCACGGTTCCCGCCCGCTTGCTCATCCGCAGCGGCTGACCGTCCTTGACGAGGTTGACCATCTGGCCGATCAGGATCTCGAGGTTCTCGCCCGGCTTGTCCCCGAAGCAGGCGCACATGGCCATCATCCGACCGACGTACCCGTGGTGGTCGGCGCCGAGCATGATGACCACCCGGTCGAAGCCGCGCTCCCGCTTGTCCAGGTAGTAGGCGAGGTCACCCGCGATGTACGCCGGCTGGCCGTCCGTCCTGATGACCACCCGGTCCTTGTCGTCGCCGTAGTCGCTGCTGCGCAGCCAGACCGCGCCGTCATGCTCGTAGATGACGCCGAGCTCTCGCAGCCGCTCGATGGCGTGCTCGGCGGCGCCGGACTCGTGCAGCGAGTTCTCGTGGAAGTAGACGTCGAAGTCCGTCCCGAAGTCGTGCAGGGACTGCTTGATCTGCGGGAACATCAGGGCCACGCCCTCGCGCCGGAACACCTCCCGTGCCTGGGGGTCCGGCAGAGTGAGCACGTCCGGGTTCGTCGCCATGACGGCTGCGACGATCTCGTCGATGTACGTCCCGCCGTAGCCGTCGTCCGGAGGCGGATCACCCTTCGCCCGGGCGAACAGTGAGTGGGCGAACCTGTCGATCTGGGCGCCGTGGTCGTTGAAGTAGTACTCCCGCGTCACCTCGGCGCCGCTCGCGGTGAAGATGCGGCCGAGGGCATCACCGACGGCGGCCCATCGCGTGCCGCCGAGGTGGATCGGACCGGTGGGGTTGGCCGAGACGAACTCGAGGTTGACCCTCTCCCCCGCCATCGCGGTCCCGCGGCCGTAGCCGTCGCCCAGGTCGGCGATGGTGCGTGCGAGCTCCCCCTGGGCAGCGGACTCGAGGCTGATGTTGAGGAAACCGGGGCCGGCGACGTCCACCTTCGCGACACCGGCCGCCTCGCGCAGCCGGGCCGCGACGGCCTCGGCGACATCTCTCGGGGGCCGGCCGGCGGGCTTGGCGAGCTGCAGCGCGACCGAGGTCGCGTAGTCGCCGTGCTCCTTGGCCTTCGGTCGCTCGACCCTGACCTCGCCCGGAACGGCAACACGCAGGTCGCCGGCGTCGACAGCGGCCTGGACGGCGGCGCGGACGGCGGAGGACAACTCGGCCGGGGTCACAACGAGAGGCTATCGGGGCTGGTCAGAACACCGGGCGCGCGACCAGGTCACGGACGGTGCGGACGAGGTTGGCCGGATCGAACGGCTTCGTGACGTACGCATCGACCCCGACCGCCTCTCCTCGCTTGAGATCGGCCTCCTGGGCGCACGCGGTCACCATGGCGACCTTCGTGTGGCACGTGCGTGGGTCTGCGCGCAGCCGGGCGACGGTGTCGAAGCCATCGAGCCGAGGCATCTTCACGTCGATGGTCATCACGTCCGGAGCAACCTCGAGGATCTTGTCCAGTGCGTCCTGACCGTCGACCGCAGTGACGACCTCGAAGCCCTCCATCTCGAGGTTGACCGAGATGAGTGCGCGAATCACGTCACTGTCGTCGACGACCAGCACCCGCCCGAGGATGTCGCCCACGTGGCGAAGGCTACGCGTGAAGCCAGCGGGCCGATGCGGTATCGCCCGGCTGATAACCTCAGGCGTTGCCCGAGCCCCCGTAGCTCAGGGGATAGAGCACCGCCCTCCGGAGGCGGGAGCGTAGGTTCGAATCCTACCGGGGGCACTTGCAAAAGCCCAGGTCAGCGGCCTGGGCTGCTGCGTCTGCCGACCCACTCTCGCGATCTTGACCACACTTTGACCACAGACTGCGGGGGCAAGAATGGCACGATCCGGCCCGCGGCGTCACCCACGAGCACCCCCGCGAGCGTATGGCGGAGGCTGCTCGCATCCATTGCTCGCCGGGTTATGTGTTCACTTTTCACCTGTGTTCAGTTATTCTGAACGCACATGGTCTGTGAACGGTGGTGAACATGAACGACCTGCTCGTACCCTTCGAGGCGCACCTGGACGACCTCGGCCTGACCGCCACGGTCGGCTCTGCCCTCCTCGCTCGGCCCGGCGTCCAAGCGGCCACCGCCCGTCTCACGCGAGGCGCCTCCACGCAGACATACGCCCTGGTCTACGGCCCCGCGGTGAAAGTGGCCGACACGGGCAGGGCCGGCGACGTCGACCTGCCGACACTGGTGTTCACGACGTTCGTCGCACCCAAGGCCTCCGAGACCTTTCGTCGAGCCGGGGTCCAGTACCTCGACACCGTCGGCAACGCCTGGGTCGAGTTCGGTGACGTTCTCATCGACGTCCGCGGTCGCCGCCGTCCCATCGGCGCCGACCAACCAGCCCGCGCGACCGCGGGCAACCTGTTCAGCACAGGTCGAGCGCAGGTCGTGCTCGCGCTACTCGCGTGGCCGCAGTTGTGGGAAGCATCCCAGCGCGAGCTCGCCCACGCTGCCGGTGTCTCCCTCGGGCAGGCACACAACACGCTGGCGTTGCTGACCGAGACCGGATACGCGCGGGGTCACACCCGCGCGGGGGCCCCACTGCTCGACCTGTGGGTAGCCGCGTTCCCGACCGGGCTCGCCACGAAGCTCACACTCGCGGCCTACCGCGGCGACATCGACGAGGTGAAGACGGTCAACGCCGACGATCCCGTGTTCGTCTCGGGCGAGGGCGCCGCCGGGGACCTGCTGAGA
>JBOGDX010000283.1:0-4810 GCA_050743225.1 Actinomycetes bacterium
GGCCGGCGCTCCACCGACACCGGCTGGGCCTGGCTGATGATCTCCCCACTCCTGACGGGACTCACGATCTTCTACCTGTGGCCGATCGCGCAGACCCTGTACTTCAGCTTCACCGAGTGGGGCCCGTTCGGCGGCCACACATGGAGCGGCATTGACAACTATCGGCGCCTCGCCGGTGACGGCGAGGTGCGACAGGCGATCTGGAACACACTGCGCTACACGTTCTTCTCGCTGCTCGGAATACCGATGGCGGTGGTCTTCGCCGCGCTGCTCAATCAGAGGGGCGTGCGCGGGGTGGGCTTCTACCGGGCCCTGTTCTTCCTGCCAGTAGTCACCCTCCCGGCGGCGGTCGCCATGGTGTGGCGCTACCTGCTCAACGGTGACTTCGGCATCGTGAACTACCTGCTCTCCTTCGGCGGCGTCAACGGACCGTCCTGGGTCGGAGACGGCCGCTACGCGCTGTACTCGCTGGTCGCGGTCGGGGTCTGGAGCTCGCTGGGCTACAACATCGTCATCCTGCTCGCCGGGCTGCAGACCATCCCCCGCGACCTCTACGAAGCCAGTGCGCTGGACGGGGCCGGGCCGGTCCGGCAGTTCTTCTCCATCACCGTGCCGATGCTGAGTCCGAGCATCTTCTTCGTCAGCGTGCTGTCCGTCATCGGGTCGCTGCAGATGTTCGACCTGGTCTACGTCATGGTCGGGCGCACCAGTCCCGCCCTGCAGGACACCCAGACCATCATCTACGTCTTCTACGAGCGGGCCTTCGTGCAGAACGACCGCGGCTACGGCGCGGCTATCGTCCTGATCCTGCTGCTCCTGGTGCTGGGGATGACCCTGATCCAGTTCCGGCTGCAGCGGCGGTGGGTGCACTATGCGTGACACGTCGGGTTTGGCCGGACCCGTCGCCGTGACGACGGCCGAGCCGCGGCGGTCGATAAACGTCGTGATGCCCGTCACGGTCGTGCTGGCGGTCAGCGGCCTGCTGATGGTGTCCCCGTTCATCTGGGAGCTCCTCACGTCGCTGAAGTCACTCGGCGAGGCGACCCGGGTGCCACCGGTGTTCGTCCCGGACCACTGGCGGTGGGAGAACTACGGACGCGTCTTCGACGCGATCCCGTTCGGCCAGCAGTTCCTGAACACCTTCATCGTCACCGTCGTCCGGGTCGCCGGCCAGCTCCTGTTCTGCTCGCTGGCCGCGTACGCGTTCGCCCGACTACAGTTCCGCGGCCGCAACGTGGTCTTCGTGCTCTGCCTTTCGATCCTGATGGTCCCCCCGCAGCTCTACGTCATCCCGCAGTACCAGATCATGGAGTACCTGGGCTGGCTCAACACGTTGAAGGCACTCACCGTCCCGGGCTTGTTCAGCGCGTTCGGCGTCTTCCTTCTCCGCCAGTTCTTCCTGGCGCTGCCGCGAGACCTCGAGGATGCCGCGCGCATCGACGGCTGCAACCCCGCACAGGTGTACTGGTACGTGATGCTCCCGCTGGTCCGGCCCGGGCTCACGGCATTGGGCGTCCTGACTACGATCTGGTCGTGGAACGAGCTGCTGTGGCCGCTGATCGTCAACACCGACCCGGAGAAGATGACCCTCTCGGCAGGGCTCGCGTCGTTGCAGGGCCAGCGGCTGACCGACTTCCCCGTCCTGATGGCTGGGGCGCTGATGGCGTCCCTGCCGATGATCGTCCTGTTCTGCGTCATGCAACGGCAGTTCATCGCGAGCATCGCGACGACAGGGATGAAGGGTTGAGCGCCCACGGCGATCTGCGGATCGGTGTCGTGGGACTCGGGCAGCGGGCGTACCTGGGCGACCTCGTGCACCGTCCCGGCAGCGGCTCGCGCGTGCTGGCGTGCGCGGACCCTGACCCGGCCGCACGGGCCCGTGTCGGGGACCGCTACGGGCCCGACGCACGACTCGTCGACAGCCACGCCGGGCTGCTGGGTGACAGGCTCGATGCCGTCATCGTCGCCACCCCGGACCACACGCACGAGAGCATCGTCGTGGACTTCCTCGAGGCGGGGGTCGCGGTCTTCGCCGAGAAGCCGCTGGCCACCAGCACCGAGGCTTGCGACCGGATCCTCGCGGCAGCTCGGCGCACCCGCACCCGGCTCTACGTGGGCCACAACATGCGTCACATGCCGGTCGTGACGACCATGCGCGACCTGATCGCCCACGGAGCCGTCGGCGAGGTCCGAGCGGTCTGGTGCCGGCACTTCGTCGGGGACGGCGGGGACTACTACTTCCGTGACTGGCACGCGGACCGGTCGAAGACGACCAGCCTGCTCCTGCAGAAGGGAGCGCATGACATCGACGTCATCCACTGGCTGAGCGGGTCCGTGAGCCGGCGGGTCACGGCGCTGGGTGCGCTCATGGTCTACGGCGACATCCCCGACCGGACCATGCGGCCCGGACAGCTGGTGACGGACTGGTACGACCCGCAGAACAACTGGCCACCGACCAGCTTGCGAGGACTCAACCCGGTGATCGACGTGGAGGACCTGTCGATGATGCTGATGCAGCTGGACAACGGGGCCCTCGCCAGCTACCAGCAGTGCCACTTCACTCCGGACTACTGGCGCAACTACACCGTGATCGGCACCGAAGGACGTCTGGAGAACTTCGGTGACGAGGTCGGGGCCAGGGTCGAAGTGTGGTCCCGCCGCTCCGGCTACCGCGGTCACGGTGACCGGACCGTCGAGGTCGCGGCGGCCGACGGCACCCACGGCGGCGCCGACGTCAGCCTGATGGCCGAGTTTCTGCGGTTCGTCCGTGACGGCGGCCCGACCTCGACGTCGCCCGTCGGGGCCCGCGACGCGGTGGCCGCGGGTTGCGCCGCGACCGAGTCGCTCCGGAGCGGCGGCTCACCGCAGGATGTTCGTCCGGTGCCCGCCGAGGTTGCCCAATGGTTCGCCGACGGCCAATCGGACACCAGGTCGACGGGGCGGCGGCAGCCGTGACCGCCAGGGACGCCGATCGAGCTTGTGTTCAACCAAGGGGAGTGCCAGAGATGTCGTACGTCAACGACGAGATCCTCAGCCAGCCCGACTGCTGGGCCCAGGCGGTACGGCTGTCCAGGCGGGAGGGCCGGCTGCTGCCCGCGCGTGGCGAGCGGGTCGCGGTGATCGGCTGCGGAACATCGCTCTTCATGGGCGAGGCCTACGCGGTCGCGCGCGAGTCGTCCGGGCAGGGACTGACGGACGCGTTCCCCGCCTCCGAGTTCCCCTCGCGCCGACACTACGACCGGCTGGTCGCGATCAGCCGGTCGGGCAGAACCACCGAGGTGCTCGATGCCCTCGACGAGGTCCGGGGGAGGCTGCCCACGGTTGCCATCACGGCGGACCCGTCCACGCCCATCCAGGAGCACGCCGACGAGCTGGTGGCGCTGGAATTCGCTGACGAGCAGTCGGTGGTGCAGACCCGTTTCGCCACCACCACACTCGCCCTGCTGCGCGCCCACCTCGGCCAGGATCTCGACGGCGTGATCGCCGACGCGCGGTTGGCGGTCGACGCGCCCGAGCCAGCCGGCGCTGCCGATCGTGACCAGTTCACCTATCTCGGCCGGGGGTGGACGGTCGGCCTGGCCCACGAAGCCGCGCTGAAGACCCGGGAGGCGGCGCTGTCCTGGGCTGAGTCCTACCCCGCCATGGAATACCGTCACGGACCGGTGAGCATCAGCGACGAACGCAGCCTCGTCTGGATGCTGGGTCAGCCGCCCGCCGGGCTCGCAGCGCAGGTGACGGCGACGGCCGCGATGTTCGTGGAGTCCATGCTCGAGCCGATGGCCGAGCTCGTCCGGTGCCAGCGCTTCGCGGTGTCACGGGCCTACCAGCGGGGCCTGGACCCCGATCGGCCGCGGAACCTGTCCCGGGCTGTGGTCCTGGATCCGAGCAGGCCGTAACGTCCGTGACCGCAGCACGCTGTGTCGTCGCTCTCGACGTCGGCGGAACCTCGATGAAGGGCGCCGTGGTCGACCGTGATGGCGTGATCCGGCACCAGGGACGCGCTTCGACGCCGCACGACGTGCCCGTCGGTGCTGCCTTGCAGTTGATCGCGGAACATCTGCGCTCCATGTTCGACACAGCCGGCGCCCTTGACCTCCACGTCGCCGGTGTCTGCGTTGCCGTGCCGGGCATCGTCGACGAGACGCGCGGCATAGCGCGCCATGCGGCAAATCTCGGGTGGCACGACGTTCCGGTCGCAGACGAGCTCTCGGCCCGCCTCGATCGGGAGGTACTCGTCACCCACGACGTTCGAGCCGGGGGCCTTGCCGAGAGCCGAGCCGGAGCCTCCGCCGGGGTGTCCGACTCGCTCTTCGTCGCCGTGGGAACCGGGGTCTCGGCCGCCCTCATCGTCGACGGCTCACTCGTGCTGGCCGGCGGCAAGGCCGGGGAGATCGGGCACGTCAGGGTTCCCGGCGAAAGCACCGCCTGCGTGTGCGGGGACACCGGCTGCCTGGAGACGGTGGCGTCCGCGATGGCGATAGCCCGCGCCTACCGAGAGCTGGGCGGGACGCCGGTCGCAGGAGCTGCTCAGGTCGCCGACCGGGTCCGGACCGGCGACCCGATCGCCGCGGCCGTCTGGGGCCGCGCCGTCCACGCACTCGGCGACGTCCTCGCCCCGTGCCTCGCGGTCCTCGGCAGCCAGCTCCTCGTGGTCGGGGGAGGCCTTTCCCGGGCCGGGGCGCTGCTCCTGGACCCGCTGACCGACCGGATCACGACCACCACCGGTGCCGGGGCAGCCGGGCCCCCGCCTCGGGTCGTCGCGGCCGCCCTCGGCGACGCAGCGGGCTGCCTCGGGGCGGCCATGCTCGCC
>JBOGDX010000284.1:0-4808 GCA_050743225.1 Actinomycetes bacterium
GTCACGGGCCGTCCGGCGTCGGGCGGTGCAGCCCAGCGGGAGTCCGCGCCGCTCGGGCTGTCCACCATGTTCGTCCGTACCGAGGCCGAGCCGGAGGCGGCGCGCGCGGCCGACCCCGCCGCCTCGGCCGCCGAGGACGAGCACACCTACTGCACCAGGTGCGGGCAACGACTCGCACCGAACCACCGGTTCTGCGGCTGGTGCGGTCATCACATCGACTGAATGAGGGTCAGGAGAGCATGAACCTGCTCGAGGCCGGGGCCGAGGTGGCCGGCTACCGCATCGAGTCCTTGCTCGGGCGGGGCGGGATGGCCGTCGTCTACCGGGCTCATGACCCCCGGCTCGGCCGGAGCGTCGCGCTCAAGCTCCTCCCGCCCGAGCTGATGGAGAACGAGCAGTTCCGGTTGCGCTTCATCCGCGAGTCACGCCTTGCGGCGTCGCTGGACCACCCGAACATCATCCCGATCTACGAGGCCGGAGAGGCCGACGGGCAGCTCTACATCGTGATGCGACTGGTGCTCGGCAGCGATCTCAAGGCCGTGATCGGCGGGCGTCCGCTGGAACCGCCTCGGGCGCTCGGCCTCATCGCGCAGGCCTGCAACGCGCTCGACGCGGCCCACGCCCAGGGCCTGGTGCATCGTGACGTCAAGCCGGGAAACATCCTGGTGTCGCCCGGTGCGGACCAGAGCGAGCACGTCTACCTCACCGACTTCGGGTTGACCAAGCGCACGACGTCGCTGTCCGGCGCCCTCACCCGCACCGGCAACTTCCTCGGAACCATCGACTACGTCGCGCCCGAGCAGATCGCGGCTCGACCTGTCGACGCGCGCACCGACGTCTACGCCCTCGGCTGCGTCGTCTACGAGTGCCTCACGGGCGAGCTGCCGTTCCACCGCGACGACGACGCCGCCCTCCTGTGGGCACACCTGGCCGAGACGCCGCCGCCGGTCACCGCGTTGCAGCCCGGGCTGGGTCCCGACGTGGCAGCCGTGGTCACCCGAGCCATGGCGAAGGCGCCGGAGGACCGGTACGCCTCCTGCCACGGTCTCCTGATCGACCTCCGCGACGCGCTGGAGCTCCCCGAGCCGCTGCCCCGGCCGCGACCCCGGACCCACGTCGTCGCCCCCGATCCGGTCGTCCCCGTGGAGTCCCCGCCGTCGCAGCACCCGTCCTTCCCACCCGGGACCTTCCCGCCGGAGGGAGCGCTGCCCGCAGCAGCGGACTCGCGGGAGGAAGACGAGCGGCCCGCAAGGAAGTCGCGCTACCTGGTTCCGATAGCTCTCGGCACGGCCCTCGTGGTCGCCCTCGGGGCGGCGCTCGCGGCGTTCCTCCTGACCCGCGGCGACGACCTCTCGCAGCGGCAGCAACGGGACGTCTTCATCCCGTTCTCGTTCCGCTACCCCGGGGACTGGGGGAAGACGCAGGCCAACATCCACGTCGTCGTCTCGCCGGCCGTCGACGCGGTCGGGCCCTTGTTCCTGCCCGGGGGAGCGGCGGACACCTGGTCGGGGACCCGGCAGGTCCTGCAGGACCGTGCATCCGACGCCGTCGGCATGTACACCTCCTTCTCCAGTGCCCAGCTCGACAACCCGACCACGGAACAGCTGCAAGCGGCCGTCGGCCAGCTCCTCCCGACCGGGTTGGAGTTCCAGCCAGCGACTCGCCAGGTCGTCGGCGGCCACGCCACAGCCGTCCTCGAGGGTGACCTGACCGACCCGTCGTCGGGCAGCGTCCTGCGCGTCGTCACCTACGTGGTCCAGGTGCACGAGCCCGAGCCGCGGCTGGTCCAGATGACCTTCTTCTCGGCCCCTGACGCCTACGAGGACAACCGGGAGACCTTCGACAAGATCCTCGCGACCGTCGTCCTCTGACCCGTCACCTCACGTGACGGCGGCCACGATCCCCGGGTCGAGCCCGACGAACTCCGACAGGTACTCTCGGCGCTCGGCCCGCAGGACGGCGAGACGGTCGTCGTACTCCTGCAGTGTCCCGAGGCGCGCGTAGCGGCGCCTCGGCCACTCGGTGGCCGGGTCAAGGCCACCCGGGATCGACACGGCCACGTCGCATCGCATCTCGGGATCGCGCTCCCAGCGGAGCGTCCCGTTCGCGATCGCGGTCACGATCTCGGCCGCCCCACGGCGGACGACCCCGGGCCGGTCACGGCCTGCCTTCGACGAGTTCAGGACGACGACCTCGGCGTCGCACGTGGCGAGCAGCCCGGCGAAGCGGTTTCCGTGCCTGCCGGTCCGTTCGGCGAGCCCGTCGCGTCGCTCGCGGAGCAGGAAGTGACCGGGCAGCTGCTCGCGCTCGATGCGAACGACGGCGGGGCTGATGTCGTCACCGGGGTCGAACACCAGGAGCAGGCGCAGCTCCGGCACCGGGGCATCTGCCAAGCCCCCGACCGACGTCAGAGGGAAGACCACTCGAGCGTGCCTGGGCCCCTGCGGGTCGGCGAAGTACGGCTCCATCCCGCGCTGGGGCACGTTCTCCAGGTAGCTGTCGGGCAGGATCGCGGCGGCATGCAGCACCGGTCGCATCCGGGCGTCCAGACCCCAGGTCTTCTCGATGCACCCGTTCTCCGCGGGGACGATGCGGCCTCCGGGGAGAAGGGCGACGAAGTCGTCCTGTACGACCCGGACGGTGGCCGGGTCGTTCATGACCACAGTGCTCTTGCCGCTGTCCGGGGGACCCATGACCACAGCGGTGCACGGGCCGCGCCGCGTGGGCACCACGATGCACGCGGCGTGCAGCACCAGACCGCCGGCGTCGTAGACCCGCTCGGCCCACATGCGGGTCGCCGCCTTCTTCGTCTCGCCGAAGAAGTCGGTCCCCAACACTCTCGTGACGCCCTCGTCCGGCCAGACGGCGATCATGGCGCCGTCAGGCGCGCCGGCGACCTGCAAGGTCGGTGTCGACACCACGGTCAGCTGGGGCGCGAACGACGGGTCGGCGGCTACGGGATCGAAGAGCAGGTGCCGATGCATCCCCGCCAGCCAGGCGGTCCCCGCTTCCGTGACGACGCGGGTCGCCGTCCGCAGCGGGCCGGGCGCGCCGAGGAAGCCGTCGACCACGACCGACCCGACCGCTGTCAGGTGGGCGTCCTGGAGTGCGGCGAGTCGCTCGCCGTCCGCCGGCAGGATCGTCGGGCCCGGCAACCGCATGGGTCCGTCACCGACCAGGAACGTCGACCGGCGGAGTCGTCCGGCGACCCTCGTCTGCACGTTGACGCTGCCAAGGCCGGTCTGGCGCGCAGCCGGTGACTCGAGGGCGAGCGAGCGCAACGCCTCCGCGGAGGGCTGGAAGGCGACCGGCGCCTGGGAGACGACCCGCTCGGCGATGGGGATACCGCCCACGGCGACTCCTTCAGCGCGGCCCGAGGCCGTCGCGCGCCGGACGAGCCGTCGCGTGACGCCGACGCGCTCCATCATCCGGACCTAGGGCCGTTGGTCAATGGCTTGAGCAGAAGTCCCGCTCGGCGGGGTCCCTCGGAGCGGCCCGGCGGACGGCGTCAGCTGCTCCGGAGGGCCGGCGACGTGACGGAGGAGATCGAACGCCCACTCCAGGCGGGCCGGCTTCACCTTGGTCCAGGCGTGGAGGACGGTGGTCACCAGGTCGAGGGTCTCCCACAGGGCCAGGCGCTCGCGGGAGATCGGCGCGAGCGCGGAATAGCAGTCGAGGAAGTGGTCGCTCAGGTCATCGACCGCGATGAGCCGCTCGGCGAGCGGGATGGTCGCCGGCAGCACGCTCATGCTCAGGTCCCGGACCGTGGCGCGGAAGAGCCCGACGTCTATCGCCGGTTCGGCCTGGCAGAACCCGTCGAAGTCGATGAAGCCGATCCGGCCCGCGTGGAGGAGTACCTGCGCAGGGCGGAAGCTGCGGTGGGCGGGCCCCGCGGGATCCGGCGCGACCATGGCCGCCGAGCGCTCGACGTGCGCGAGATACTCGTCAGCGGCGCCGCGCAGCTCCGGCATCGCGGACTCCAGCACCGCGAGCACCCGGCGAACGCCGCCGAGCTCGTCGTCCCACGTGGCCGTCCGGCCGACAGTCACCCCGCAGGTGTGCAGCTGGGCGAGCCCCGCCGCGGTCGACGCGAAGAGCTCCTTGACCTCGCCGGTGGACCGTCGGCTGGGGGCGCCCATGCTGCGCAGCACGAGCTCCTTGAGCGTGTGCTCCTGGCCGATCGGGCCCTGCACGAGGATCCTCTCCTCCGGCATCCAGGCCAGCGGCTCGGCGATTGCCACGGTGTCGGAGCGGGACATCTGGGAGTCCCAGAGCGCGCGCATCCCGTCCCAGGCGACCTGCCCCTTGTCCGCCCGGTGGTAGGTCTTGGCCACGACCACCTCGGGCCACGCGGCGTCACGCTGCTCGCGAGGCAGCTCGAGCTCGAACAGCACGGTGCACCGGCTTCCCGGCGAGTGCCGCATCACCCGTGGGGTGACCGCCACGATGCGCAGATCCTGGTAGGCGGGCCCGGCGGCACGGATCGCCGACTCGAGCAGTGGCCTGGCCCGCTCGGGGTCGGTCAGCAGCCGCAGCGCTGGCAGGTCGTCGTCCCGGTCGACGGCCGGTTCCAGGTGGAGGTTGAGCCGCGGGACCGGGCAGCGCCACCCCGGGCTGCCCGGCCCGTCGCCTGCCCTCGGGCCGGGAAGCCGGGCGCCATCGGTGGGGGGCAGGATCCGGGCCCTCGCGGAAACGGTCCGGCTCGGGCCGGCCATCTCGAGGGTGCACCGGGCGGTCCACCCGTCCGGCTTGAGCCGGACGCCACTGAGCCGGCCGCCAATCGCCCCGGGCACCGACTCGAGCAGCGC
>JBOGDX010000285.1:0-4789 GCA_050743225.1 Actinomycetes bacterium
GTGTCCGCCCTGGTCGACGACCCGGCGGCCAGCGAGGACGTGGGGCGAGCGGTCACCGCGTTGGCCGCGGCCGACTCCGGCGACGACGATGCCGCGTTCGCGGTCGACTCCGTCGAGGACCACGAGCTCGGCTGGTACGCCCGGCAGGAGCTGGCGGCCATGGTGGCACTCGAGTCCTGACAGGGTTCGCCGGAGTGGCACGATGACAGGCATGGACGCCGTCACCCAGGTCCCCGCCCCCGTCAACGAGCCGGTCCGGCAGTACGCGCCGGGAACGGCCGAGCGCGCCGACCTCGAGGCGACGCTCAAGCGCTGCGCCAGCGAGCAGCGCGACCTGACCCTGACGATCGGCGGGCAGAAGCGGTTCGGCGGCGGTGAGGAGCTCACCGTCGTCCAGCCGCACAACCGCCACCACGTCCTGGGGACGATGAAAGGTGCGACCCGCGAGGACGCCCGCGCCGCCGTCGACGCGGCCGTCGAGGCGGCGCCGGCGTGGCGGGCGATGTCGTTCGACGACCGTGCGGCGGTCCTGCTCAAGGCCGCCGACCTGCTCGCCGGACCGTGGCGGGCGACGCTGAACGCCGCCACGATGCTCGGCCAGTCGAAGACCGCCATCCAGGCCGAGATCGACTCGGCCTGCGAGCTGATCGACTTCTGGCGGTTCAACGTGGCGTTCGCCCGGGAGATCTACGCCGAGCAGCCGATCTCGTCACCGGGGGTGTGGAACCGCACCGACCACCGCCCGCTCGAGGGCTTCGTCTACGCCATCACGCCCTTCAACTTCACCGCGATCGCCGGGAACCTGCCGACGGCCCCGGTCCTGATGGGCAACACGGTGGTCTGGAAGCCGGCACCGACCCAGCAGTACGCCGCGCACCTGATCATGCTCCTGCTGGAGGAGGCCGGCCTGCCACCCGGTGTCATCAACATGCTCACGGGCCACGGCAAGACGGTGTCCGAGGTGACGATGGTCGACCCGAACCTCGCGGGCATCCACTTCACCGGCTCGACCGCGGTGTTCCATTCGCTGTGGAAGCAGGTCGGCGACAACATCGCGACCTACCGCTCCTACCCGCGCATCGTCGGCGAGACCGGTGGCAAGGACTTCGTGGTCGCCCACCCCTCGGCCGACCCGGACGTGCTGCGGACGGCGCTCGTCCGCGGCGCGTTCGAGTACCAGGGGCAGAAGTGCTCGGCAGCCTCTCGCGCGTACGTCCCTCGCAGCCTGTGGGGCCGGCTGCGCGACGACCTCGCGAGCACGACCGACTCGCTGGCCATGGGCGACGTGACCGATCTCTCGAACTTCATGGGTGCGGTCATCGACGACCGGGCGTTCGCCAAGCACAAGAAGGCCCTCGACCGCGCGGCCGCGGAGGACTCGATCACCGTGGTCGCGGGCGGTACCTACGACGACAGCGAGGGCTGGTTCGTCCGGCCCACGGTCCTGGAGTCCGGCGACCCGGACGACGAGATCTTCACGACGGAGTACTTCGGGCCGATCCTCGGCGTGCACGTCTACGACGACTCGGCGTACGACACGATGCTGAGGCAGATGGAGTCGGTCGCTCCCTACGCGCTGACCGGGTCGATCGTCGCCCAGGACCGGGCTGCCGTCGCCGAGGCGATGTCGTTCCTGCGGTTCGCCGCCGGCAACTTCTACGTCAACGACAAGCCGACCGGTGCCGTCGTGGGGCAGCAGCCCTTCGGGGGGGGCCGGGCCAGCGGCACCAACGACAAGGCCGGCGCGGCACAGAACCTGCTCCGCTGGACGAGCACGCGCTCGATCAAGGAGACCCTGGTCCCGCCGACCGACCACGCCTACCCCCACATGGGCTGATCGTCCACCAGTTCCACCTGCTGCGCGCCTTCCTCGACGCCCGCTTCACCGGCCTCGAAGGATCGATCGACGCCCGGTTCGAGGCCGTGAACCAGCGGCTCGACTTGCTGGACCGCGACGCCCGAGCAGTCGCAGCGGCGGGCTTCCGGCGCGAGTAGCGCGAGCCACTACGCTCGCCCGGGTGAGCGAGAGCGAGCAGGCAGCCGAGGCTGACAGGCACTTCGGGGAGCAGGGTGCCCGACTGACGTACGGCTCGTACCTGCGGGTGTCGCAGCTGCTCGAGCAGCAGCAGCTGGAGTCCGATCCGCCGGCCCACGACGAGCTGCTCTTCATCACCATCCACCAGGTCTACGAGCTGTGGTTCAAGCAGCTGCTGCACGAGCTCACCGCGGCCCGCGAGGAGATGTTCTCCGGTGATCTCTGGCGGGCCCGGCACCTGCTCGCCCGCGTCGTGTCGATCGAGGACGTGCTGATCCGCCAGGTCGCGGTGCTCGAGACCATGACGCCGCAGGACTTCCTCGTGTTCCGTGACCGGCTGGCGCCCGCGAGCGGCTTCCAGAGCGTGCAGTTCCGCGAGCTCGAGTTCCTGTCCGGGGCGAAGGACCCGGACTTCCTCGAGAGGTTCCGCGGGCTGACCGATTACGAGCGGACCCGGCTGCAGCGACGGCTCGCCGAACCCACCCTCTGGGACGGCTTCTTGCACGTCGTACGGCGGGCGGGACTGTCCGCGGACGACGACGAGGCGCTGACCGCCTCCCTGCTGAGGGTCGCCGCCGATCGCACGACCTATGGCGAGGTCTGGGAGCTGGCCGAGCGCCTCCTCGACCATGACGCGAACGCGGCGATGTGGCGGGCACGGCACGTGCTCATGGTCGAGCGACAGATCGGGACGAAGTCGGGGACCGGCGGGTCGAGCGGGGCGCCGTACCTGCGGAGTCGGCTCGGACTGCAGTACTTCCCGCTGCTCTGGGAGCTGCGCTCGCACTTGTAGCCGGGGGCTCGGGACCGCCTGCCGGGTCGGCGCTAGGGTCGGAGGAGCCCGCAACGGAGCGGGCGGCGAGTGGTCAGCTGCGGGGCACGTTAGGGCGGGCGACGACGATGTCGGCGATCATCAAGGACAAGCACTCCGACCGGAACAGCGCACTCCTGTACGCGAAGGACCTGCTGCTCGAGCGGGCGACGCAGGCGTCACGGGGCGCGTTCTCGGCGCAGGGGACGTCATCCGAGGAGGCCGCCGCCTTCCTGCGCCGCTACTACCGGCACGTCGCTGCCGACGACCTGGTCGGTCGCTCCGCCGAGGAGGTGCTGGAGACGGCGCTCTCACACCGTTCCGTCGCCGGCCACCGTCCCCAGGGAACCGCCGCGGTGCGGGTCTCGACCCCCGAGGGCGAGGGGCACTCCCTGGTCGAGGTGGTGTGCGACGACATGCCGTTCCTCGTCGACACGGTGACCACTGAGATCAGCCGGCACGGCCGTGCGATCCACTTGGTCATCCACCCGCAGCTGGTGGTGCGGCGTGACGTCACGGGACGGCTCATCGGCGTCTGCGACGCCTCGTCGCGCGAGGACGCCGGGCCGGACTGCGTCGATGCCGTCGTCGAGTCATGGATCCACGCCGAGATCGACCGCGAGACCGACGAGGCCGAGGTGTCCAGGTTGACGGCCGACCTGAACCGGGTGTTGCGCGATGTGCGTGAGGCGGTCGAGGACTGGCCGAAGACCAGAGCGCTCGCGCTCCAGCTCGCCGAGCGGATCGCGGTCGACCCGCCCGTCGGGATCCCGGACCAGGAGGTTGCCGAGGCCACCGAGCTGCTGCGCTGGCTGGCCGACGACCACTTCACGTTCCTCGGCTCGCGGGAGTACACCCTCACAGTCGACGAGGTGGACGGGCAGGACCGGCTCCGGGCCGTGCCCGGCACCGGGCTCGGGATCCTGCGAACAGACCAGGCTCAAGGTGAGGACGTCGGTCGGCTACCCGTCGACATCAGCGAGCGGGCCCGCCAGCGGCAGATCCTCGTCATCACCAAGGCGAACAGCCGCTCGACAGTTCACCGCCCGGCGTATCTCGACTACGTCGGCGTGAAGTCGTTCGACGACGCCGGCCAGGTCACCGGGGAGCGCCGGTTCCTCGGCCTGTTCACGTCGGCCGCCTACAACGAGAGCATCCAGCGCATGCCCGTCCTCCGGCGCAAGGCGCGCGAGGTCCTGGTCCGCAGCGGTTTCACGAGCACCAGCCACTCCGGCAAGGATCTGCTGCAGATCCTGGAGACCTATCCGCGCGACGAGCTGTTCCAGATCGCGGTCGACGACCTCGAGCAGATCGTCGTGAGCGTCCTGCACCTGCAGGAGCGTCGCCAGCTGCGGCTGTTCCTGCGACGCGACGACTACGGGCGCTTCATGTCCTGCATGGTCTACCTCCCGCGCGACCGCTACACGACTCAGGTGCGGCAGGCGATGGAGGCGATCCTGCTCGACGCCTTCGACGGGGTGAGCATCGACTACACCGCCCTGGTGTCGGAGTCCGTCCTGGCCCGGCTGCATTTCGTCGTGCGGGTCGATGCCGGGCATGCCGTGCCGGACGTGGACCCGGTCGACGTCGAGACGCGGCTGGTCGCGGCTACCAGGTCGTGGGACGACGACTTTGCCGATGCCCTGGTCGACAGCTGCGGGGAGGAGCGCGCCAACGAGCTCGCCGCGAGGTACGGCGAGGCGTTCCCGGAGGCCTACAAGGAGGACCTGCCCGCGCGTGCCGCCGTCGAGGACCTGCACCGGCTCGAGGCCCTGCAGACCGACGAGGACATCGACCTCGCCCTGTACGCGGCGCCCGGAGCCGCGGAGGGAGACCGGAGGCTCAAGCTCTTCCACACCGGCGAGCCGGTCTCGCTCTCGCTCGTGCTGCCCCGGCTGCAGCGGATGGGTGTGGAGGTCACCGACGAGCGGCCGTACGAGATC
>JBOGDX010000286.1:0-4767 GCA_050743225.1 Actinomycetes bacterium
CCCGGGAGATGGTGGCGGCCTACGTCGGTGGCCCCGCGCAAGCCCTGCGCGCCGCCAAGGCGGCCGTCGACCGCGGTCTCGAGTCCGACCTCGACACCGGGCTGGAGATCGAGCGGCTGCAGTTCGCCGGTCTCTTCGCCACCGAGGACCGGCGCATCGGGATGGAGTCCTTCGTCGAGCACGGGCCGGGCAAGGCCGCGTTCGAGGGCAGGTAGCCGTGACCGCGCAGCCCTCCGCGGCCGACATCGAGCGGGCCTGGACGGACCCCAAGCTCGCCAACGTGCTCTACCACGACTGGGAGGCCGCCACTTACGACGAGAAGTGGGCGATCTCCTACGACGAGCGCTGCATCGACTACGCCCGCGACCGGTTCGAGGCAGTCGCCGGAAGGGCCGGGTGGCCGTACGGCGAGGCGCTCGAGCTCGGCAGCGGCACGGGATTCTTCCTGCTCAACCTGATGCAGGCGGGCGTGCTGACGACGGGACACGTCACCGACCTCTCGCCCGCCATGGTCGAGGCCGCGGTGCGCAACGGCACGGCGCTGGGGCTCGACGTCGACGGCCGGGTGGCCGACGCCGAGTCCGTGCCCTACGACGACGCGAGCTTCGACCTCGTCGTGGGCCATGCCGTGCTGCACCACATCCCCGACGTCGAGCTCGCCTTCCGCGAGGTGCTGCGGGTGCTCAGGCCCGGCGGCCGCTTCGTCTTCGCCGGAGAGCCGACGACGGTCGGTGACTGGTACGCGCGCGCCCTCGGCCGGCTGACGTGGCGGGCCACGACGGCGGTGACCAACCTCGGGCCGTTGCGGGCCCGATGGGCGCGGCCGGTCGACGAGCTGGAGGCGTCGTCGCGGGCCGCGGCCCTGGAGGCCGTCGTCGACCTGCACACCTTCGACCCCCGGGAGCTCGCGGCGACCGCACTGCGCGCCGGCGCGGTGGACGTGCGCACCGCGACCGAGGAGCTCACTGCCGCCTTCCTGGGCTGGCCGGTCCGCACCCTGGAGGCCGCCGTCAACCCCGACCGGCTCGGCTGGGGCTGGGCGATGTTCGCGTACCGCTCGTGGCAGCGGCTCTCGGCCGTCGACCGCGCCCTGGGCCGGGTGCTCCCGGACGCGCTCTTCTACAACGTGCTCGTCACCGGCCATCGGCCCGGCTGACCGGCGCCCGACTCGTGCGCCGGTACCGGGACCCGCGGCAGGTGCCGCTGCGGCGGTTCCTGTCGCCGGCGAGCCTGCGCTGGGTGGTCCGCAACAGGGCCTGGACGCCGTACCACCTGGTCCGCTACTGGCGCTTCCTGGTGCTGCGGGTCAGGCACCGGCACGTCGTCACCGAGGGCATGGTGTTCCTGGGGCGGCACGTGGAGCTGCGCTCCCGCAAGGGCTACGGGCGCATCGTGCTCGGCCGCTGGGTCCACATCGGTGACCACACCCGGCTGCGGGCGCACGAGGGCACCCTGCGCATCGGCGACAAGACCGTGCTGGGCCGGGACAACACCTTGAACTGTTACCTCGACCTCGAGGTGGGACCGCGATGCATCGTGGCCGACTGGGTCTACATGTGCGACTTCGACCACCGCGCCGACGACGTGCACCGACCGATCAAGGACCAGGGCATCGTCAAGTCGCCGGTACGGATCGGTGCGGACGTCTGGGTGGGGGTGAAGGCGTCGGTGCTGCGCGGCGCGGACGTCGGAGCCGGCAGCGTGCTCGCGGCGCACACGGTCGTGCGCGGCGGCGTGCCGCCCTTCAGCCTAGTGGCGGGCGTGCCCGGACGGGTCGTGCGCGACCGGCGGGCGGCCGACGTCGCCGCACCCGCTTCGGACGTCAGCCGACGAAGGCGAGGCCAAGCGCCACGCACACGATGACAACGGGGGCGACCACCGGCATCGCGCCCAGCACGGCAGCCGGCGCGAAGGCGGCGGTCAGGACCAGCAGGGCGGCCAGTCGGCTCACGTCGGTCACCTCGCGCGGTCGTCGATGATGCTCTCGGCCACTGCTTGCCCATCGTGCGCCCGACCATGCCCTCCCGCCAGGCCCGTCAGTCGCGGACCGCGACCGCCAGCAGGTCCAGGGCGCCCTCCGCGGCCCCGACGAGAAAGTCCTCCGCCGTCACCGACGCGACGAGGCCGAGCAGCACCGGGGACCAGCCCTCCGGCGGTCCGGCCAGCTGTGCCGCGACGACGTCGCCGTGCTCTGCGTCTGCACTCGCTAGCCGCCGGCCGTGGTGGAGCCCACGCACGAGCTCGACCTGGAGGTGGGGCGTCACCAGGGCGACCAGCTCGCGGCCGTCCAGCTCACGGCTGTGGAAGGGGTTGCCGGCCGGGAACGTCGCGCGGTTCGGCGTGGTGACGACCAGCCGGCCCCCGGGACGCAGCACGCGCGCGCCCTCGCGCACGAACCCGCCCTGGTCCCACAGGTGCTCGACCACCTGCGCCGCGACGACGACGTCGACGGACCCGGTGCGACACGGAAGGCGGACCAGGTTGGCGCACACCGGGCGTACGTCGGGATAGCCGGCCGCCACATGCCGCAAGGTCGTCAGATCCAGGTCCAGGCCGAGCACGATCGCCGCTCCGGCGGAGGCGAGCTCCTGCCCGCCGTACCCCTCGCCGACGCCGGCGTCGACCACGACACCGCCGCGCACGGGAGCGACGCCACTAACCCACCGGTACGCCGCTTCGTGCCGCCGGAACCAGTAGTTCTCGTGCAAGATGCCGGGCAGGGTCCGCTCGCCGGTGAGCTCGTGCCGGGGCTGGGGGGAGCGGGCCACGCCGGCAGGGTCGCACGTTGGGGGAGTCGCGGTGAGAGGTCTGTTGGTCGGCTGGTCGCTGCGATCGGAGGTCCACGACCTGCGCGACCGGTGGGAGCTGACCGTCCTGGCCGTCGTGGTGCTAGTCGGTGCCGCCTGGTTGGTCCGGCGGCGGCGCACGTGGCTCGCCGGGCTATGCCTCCTGCTGGCGTCGCTGTTCTGGCTGGCCGTGGACGGCGCGGTGGAGGGCCCTACCTTGCTGCGCCTCGGCCGCCGGCACGGCCTGACCCTGGCCGACCTGGTCCCGGTCGTGGTCGTCGTGGCCGCCATCGCCCTCGGACGTCGCGACCATGCCGGCGAATAGTCAGAAATGACGATGCGCGGGACTCCGGCTTCGACTTGACTGCCCAAGATCGTCGGGCCTCGGGGGCAGTCGCTCGACGCACACAGGGAGGGTTCATGAAGTTCTTGGTACGTACGGGGGCCGCCGTCGTCGCGGCGGGCGTGATGGGCGTGGCCGCGGCCGGGCCGGCCGCCGCGCACTTCTGCTTCAAGACCAACCGCAACGCGACCTCGACGGCCGCGATCGCAGGGTCCCAGGGGTGGGTCAGCTTCGCCGACATCGCCAGGACGGAGCTCCCGGGCCTCTGCGAGGCGGGGATCGCCCACATCGCGACCGCGGCGGGCGCCACCCCGGACACGATGATCAAGGCCCACGGCGTCATGGCCGGCGGCACCCTGAGGAAGGCGGAGCCGGGCACGAGTTCGATCAGCCACCTGGACTTCGACGCTCTCTTTGCGGCCGTCCCGGATGCGTTCGCGCTGTGCGGCGGTGGCGTCTGAGCCCAGCCGCACGCGCGTGAGCCGAGGGAAGGGCGTCCGGCCGGGGCGCCCTTCCCTCGTGCGAGGAGGCCCGGTTTGCGGCGTTGCTACTGGCGGGTAACATAGGCGCTCGAGAGGGCCCGCTCACCCGCGTCTCGGCCGCATCACCGCGGCTGGCAGGGTGAGGGCCCGCCCCGAGCCCGATCGCCCACCAGCAGGAGATGCGCCCGGCATGAACATCGTCGTCTGTGTGAAGCAGGTCCCCGACACCTGGTCGGAGAAGAAGCTCGACCCGTCGGACTCCACGCTCGACCGCGGCGCCACCGACCCGGTGATGAACGAGATGGACGAGTACGCCGTCGAGGAGGCGCTCAAGCTCCAGGAGGCGCACGGCGGCGAGGTCACCGTCCTGTGCATGGGCCCGGACGCGGCGACGGAGACGGTGCGCAAGGCCCTGTCCATGGGCGCCGACAAGGCCCTGCACGTGATCGACGACGGGCTGCACGGCTCCGATGCGATCGCCACCTCGCTCGCCCTGTCCAAGGCCCTCGGCAAGGCCGGCGACTACGACCTGGTGATCCTCGGGTCCGAGTCGTCGGACGCCCGGATGAGCGTGGTGCCGGCGATGCTGGCCGAGCGCCTGGGACTGCCGCAGCTGACCTTCGCCAAGGAGGTCGCCGTCGAGGGGTCGAGCATCACGATCAAGAGGCTCACCGACGACGGCTACCAGGCCGTGGAGTCCTCGCTGCCGGCCGTCGTGAGCGTCGTCGAGAAGATCAACGAGCCCCGCTACCCGTCGTTCAAGGGGATCATGGCCGCCAAGAAGAAGCCGGTCGAGACCCTCTCGCTCTCCGACCTCGGCGTCGACCCCGGCGAGGTGGGCCTGGGCGGGGCCTGGAGCACGGTCGAGTCGTTCGAGGCCGCGCCGCCCCGGCAGGCCGGGACAGTCGTCAAGGACGAGGGAGACGGCGCGGACAAGCTCGTCGAGTTCCTCGCGTCCAAGAAGTTCATCTGAGTTCGCCGAGAACACCGGAAAGGTACTGACTGACATGGCAGAGGTCCTGGTCCTCGTCGAGCACTCCGACGGCGAGGTCAAGAAGGTCACCGGCGAGCTGCTCACCCTGGCGTCCCGGGTCGGCGAGCCGGCGGCGGTGCTCATCGGCTCCGGCTTCGACGCGGCCAAGGAGTTGCTCGCGGC
>JBOGDX010000287.1:0-4747 GCA_050743225.1 Actinomycetes bacterium
GACGGAGCCTACGTACTCGCCTGGGCCGACCCCGAGCCGCGACTCCTCCACGTAGGCGGAACACGGAGCAAGGCCTGGATACCCGTGCCGTGCGACCCCGCCCTGTCCGGCTCGATCTCGGCGGCGCACGACGGCACGGTGTGGCTGACCTGTTCGACCGGCACGCAAGCGCGCATCTTCGTCGGCACCGGCTCCGAGCCGTTCGTAGAGGTTCCGCACGGGCCGTTGCCGAACAGCGTGCAGGTGGCTGCACGGACCGCGAGGGACGCGATCGTCTCGGTCGGCCCGGAGCAGCCGCTGCGGCGACTGACAAGCAACGGCGAGCTGGCCCCGGTCGCCAAGCCGCCGGTCACCGGCGTCCAGACCGACTACGTCGGGTTCACCTCCCCCGATGTCGGCTACGCCCTCGTCGGCACGGAGCTGTGGCGTACCGACGACGGTGGTGACGTCTGGGCCCCGATCCGGATCCGGTAGCGCCGAGCGCTCAGAACGCGACACTCGGGGTCCACGAGCCGTGTACGGCGCGGAGCACGCCGACCACCTCGCCGACGGTGGCGTAGGCCTTCACAGCGGTGAGCGTCGTGGCCATCACGTTCTCGCCTGCCGACGCCGCGTCCCGCAGGTCGGCCAGCGCCGCGTCCACCGCCCGCTGGTCGCGCCCCTCCCGCACGCCGCGCACCGCCGCGACTTGCTGCGCCTCGAGCCCCGGGTCCACGGAGAACACCTCCAGCGGCTCGGACTCCGACGCGAACCGGTTGACACCGACGACCACCCGCTCCCCCGACTCGACCTCGCGCGCCAGCTCGTAGGCGGCGTCCGAGAGTTGTCGGGCGAACCAGCCCGACTCGATGCACGCGAGCGACCCTCCCCGCGCGGCGATGTCGTCCAGCTCGGCCCAGACCGCCCGCTCCACCGAGTCGGTCAGCGCCTCCACGGCGTACGACCCGGCGAGCGGGTCCACCGTCTCGGTCAGCCCGGACTCGTACGCCACCACCTGCTGGGTGCGCAGCGCTAGCGTCGCGGCCGACTCGGTCGGCGTCCCCAGCGCCTCGTCGTAGGCCGACACGTGCATGGTCTGCACCCCGGCGAGCGCTGCCGCGGTCGTCTCGAGCGACGCGCGCACCACGTTGGTCAGCGGCTGCTGCGCGGTGAACGTCGAGCCGGCGGTGAACGCGAAGATCCGCAGCTGCTGTGACCGCGGGTCGGTCGCGCCGTACGTCTCCTTCATCAACCGGGCCCACACCCGCCGGGCCGCGCGGAACTTGGCCACCTCGGGGAGCAGGTCCATGGTGATCGCGAGGAACGTGAACAGCGTCGGGGCGACGGCGTCGACGGACACCCCGCGCCGGACCACCTCGTCGAGGTAGGCGCGCGCGTTGGCGAAGGTGAACGCGATCTCCTGCGCGGCCGACGAGCCGGACTCGCGGATATGGTACCCGCTCATCGCCAGCGGTGTCCAGTTGGGGAGCTGCACGCAGCAGTGCTCGATGACGTCGACGGCCAGCCGCAGTGACGGCTCCGGCGGGAAGATCTGGGTCCCTCGCGCGACGAACTCCTTGAGCACGTCGTTCTGGATCAGCAGGCCGAACTCGTTCGGGTCGGTGTCGCGCTGCTCGGCCAGCGCCTCGAACATCGCCGCCCACAGGTAGCCGATCGAGTTCGCGGTGGTCCGTACCTGGCTGATCCGCTCGAGCGGGATGCCGTCCATCAGGACCTCGACGTCGGCCAGCGAGTCGATCGCGACGCCGACCCGGCCGACCTCTCCGGCGGCCCGCGGGTCGTCGGAGTCGATGCCCATCTGGGTCGGCAGGTCCAGCGCGACCGAGAACCCGCCGACGCCCGCGTCGAGCAGCGCGCGGAACCGCCGGTTGGACTCGTGCGCGGTGCCGTACCCGGCGTACTGCCCCATGATCCACGGCTTCGGCTGCGCACTGACCCCGCGGGTGTACGGGTAGTGTCCCGGCCGCTCCGCGCCCTCCGGGGCATAGTCGGGCTGCAGCCGCTCAGCCATCCGGTCCCGCCTCCAGCGCGGCCCTGATGTCCTTCTTGGCGATCTTTCCGGTGCTGCTGAGGGGGAACGCGTCGACCCGGCGGAGCTCCTTGGGCCGCTTGTACGACGCCATCCGGGCCCGGCAGTGATCGAGGATCTGCTGCTCGTCGACGGAGGCGGCGTCATGCACGGTGAAGAGGGCCACGACGCGCTGACCCCAGTCCGGGTCGGCCACCCCGACGACGGCGACCTCGTGCACACCGGGCACCTCGGCCACCACGTCCTCGACCTCGCGCGGGTAGATGTTGTAGCCACCGCTGATGATCATGTCCCCGCGCCGGTCGACCAGCCACAGGTGACCGTCCGCGTCGAGCCGCCCGAGGTCCCCGGTGTGCAGCCATCCGTCCCGAACCGTCTTGGCCAGGTCCTCGCGGTGACCCGCGCTCCAGTAGCCGCGCATCACGTGGTCGCCGCGCGTGACGACGTCGCCGACCTCGCCGGGCGCCAGCGCCGCGCCGCCCTCGTCGACCACGGCGATCTCGACGCCGAGTGCGGCCCGCCCGGCCGACCCGAGCAGGTCGGGGTCGCTCGCCAGCCCACGGGCATGGTCGGCCGCGTCCAGCACGGTGACCGGCGGGATCGCCTCGACCAACCCGTAGTACTGCACGAGGTTCGGGGTGATCCGCTCGAACGCCTGGCGCATCTGCTCCGGCGGCATCGGAGCGCCGGCGTAGGCCAGCATCCTCAGCCCCGCGAACGTCTCACGGTTCGCCGCCGGGTGGGCCAGCAGGCGGGCAACCATCGTCGGCACCACGGCCGCGTGTGTCGCGCCGCGCTCGACGACCGCCTCGACGAACGTGTCCGGGTCCCAGGCCGGCAGCACGATCTGGCGCGATCCGGCAACCAGGAACGGCAGCAGGAACAGCCCGCTGGTGTGCGTGATCGGCCCGGCGTGGACGTACGTGTCGTCGGGGCCGGGCACGCCGCCGAGCACGTCGTGGGTCATGTTCACGACAGAGGCGAACCAGTTGCGGTGGGTGCGCTGCGCGCCCTTCGGGTCGCCGGTGGTGCCGCTCGAGTAGTGCAAGCCGCACAGGGCATCCGGGTCATGAGGCGGCAGCGACCCGCCCGGGTGGTCGGCGATGAGCCCGTCGTACGTCGTGCCGGGACCGTCCCCGACGACCACCACGTGCTCCAGGCCGTCGCGCAGCGACTCGCTCTGCTCGGCGAACCGCGCGTCGTAGACCAGCGCCCGCGCGCCCGAGTCGTCGGCGATGCGCTCCCAGTCGCGCGGGTGCAGCCGGTAGTTCAGCGCGACCCGGACCAGACCGGCGCTGCGGATCGCCAGGTCGGTCTCGACGTACGTCGCGGAGTTGGCCTGCAGGTCGAGCACGCGGTCGCCGGGCGACAGGCCGATCGCGAGGAGGCCGCGGGCCAGCCTGGTCACCCGGTCGCCGAGCTGGGCGAAGGTCAGCTGCCCGGTCGGCGCGTCGACGGCGACCCGGTCGCCGAAGCGAAGGGCTGCGCGGGAGACGAGGGTGCCGACGTCCACTCAGACCCCCGCGCGCTCGTGCGGCGCGACGTACGCCGCGTCGAGGACCCGGACGCCCCGCCCGGCCGGGAGGACCGCGACCGGGTTGAGGTCGAGCTCGCCGCCATCGGACCACGTGGCGGCGAGGCCGCCGACGGTGCAGACCAGGTCGACCAGGGCGTCCCGGTCCGCCGCCGCGGCACCCCGCACGCCGGCGAGCAGTCGGCCGAGCCGGGTCTCGTCGAGCATGCCTTCGACGTCCTCCCGGGTGACCGGGAGCAGGCGCACGGCCACGTCGTCGACGACCTCGGTGAGGACGCCGCCCGGCCCGACCGTCATGACCGGGCCGAGCGCCGACGCCGCGACGCCGACCAGCGCCTCGACGCCGCCGTCGACCATCTCCTCGACGAGGACAGCACCGCCGAGCGCAGCGAGCCTCGCGAACGTGGCGGCAGCGGTGTCCCCGGTGACGGCGAGCGCGACGGCACCGGCCTCTGTCTTGTGGGTCAGGCCCGGGACGACAGCCTTGAGCACTGCGCGCCCACCCACCTCGGCGACGGCGGAGACGGCGTCGCCGGCGTCGCCGGCGAGCCGACCACGCGGCACCGCGACACCGGCGTCGGCCAGCACCCGCTTGACTGCGTGCTCACCATCACCTCTTCGCAGTTGATCATGCAGTTTTGGGGATCTTGAGGATTCCCGCAGGTCAGCACCCCCCTCCCACCCCAGGTGATCATGCAGCTTCGGGGATCTTGACGCGACCTGCCAGAGCGCACCGGCCGCGCGAACGGCCCGAGCGGGGGTCGGGTACGCCGGGATGCCGGCCTCCCGCAACGCCGCACCCGCCGATGGGGCGAGGTGGTCGGCGCCGGTCCGAGCGACGAGCACCGGCTTGCCGGACCGGTCGGCGGCACGGGTCAGCGACGAGACCACCTGGTCGACGTCGTGCCCGGTGAGCACACAGAAGCACGCGACGACGATGTCGACCCCGTCGTCGCCGACGATCGCCGCGAGCGCCTGGTCGAACAAGGCCGCGTTGCTCATGACGGAGGCGGTCACGTCGACCGGGTTGGCCGTCGCTCCGTACGCCGGGACGGTGCCGTCGAGTGCCTTCACGGTGGCGGCGTCGAGGGCGGCCAGCTCGAGACCGTGCCGGGCGAGCGCGTCGGCGGCCAGGATGCCCGACCCGCCCGACGTGGTGACGACCGCGACCCTCGGCCCTGACG
>JBOGDX010000288.1:0-4735 GCA_050743225.1 Actinomycetes bacterium
CTGCTCTCCCACACCGTGCGCGTTGCGCCCGCCGAGGCCTCCGCGCTGCTCGAGACCCCCCGCTGCGACGCGCTGCTCATCGACGGCCGGCGCGACCTGCCCCACATCCGGTCGCTGTGCCGGGTCCTGCGGACCACCGGGGTGGACTGCCCCGTCATCCTGGTGACCACCGAGGGTGGGCTCACCGCGGTCAGCGCCGACTGGGGTGTGCACGACGTGATCCTCGAGGGCGCCGGTCCCGCCGAGGTGGAGGCCCGGCTCCGGCTGGCGACCGGCCGCCTCGCGGTCGACAACGCGCAGGACGACGAGCTCGCCGAGATCCGCCGCGGGGACGTGACCATCGACGAGGCCACCTACACGGCTCGGGTCCGGGGGCGGGTGCTCGACCTGACGTTCAAGGAGTTCGAGCTGCTGAAGTTCCTGGCCCAGCACCCCGGCCGGGTGTTCAGCCGCGCCCAGCTGCTGCAGGAGGTGTGGGGCTACGACTACTACGGGGGCACCCGCACCGTGGACGTGCACGTGCGGCGGCTGCGCGCCAAGCTCGGCTCGGACCACGAGACCCTGATCGGGACGGTGCGCAACGTCGGCTACCGGTTCGTGCTGCCGAAGGACGGCAAGGACACCGACACCAAGGCGCCGGCACCCGTCGGCTGACGTGAAGAAGGGGCCGACGCCCCCCTGACGTGCGCCGGCCCCTTCCTTCCGTGCTACTCCCGTGTCACGGGGTCTGGGTGCTGCGGGTCGCCGGTGGCGCGGTCAGCCCGGGGTGTGCCCCCATGTAGTCGATCAGCGCGTCCAGGTCCACCTTGCCGCCGGTGCGCGGGGCACCGTTGACGAAGGCCGAGTAGCTGTCGCCGCCGTCGGCCATGAAGTTGTTCGCCGTGACCCGGTAGGCGGTGGTCGGGTTGACCACCACCCCGTTGATCTTGATCGACGCCGGGTCCACCTTGTTGCCGAACGCCGCGGAGGCGGACCAGTTGTAGGTGAAGCCGTCGGAGATGCCCAGCCGCAGGACGTCCCGACCGCCCGGGCGGCCCGCGATCCACTGCTGCTCCAGCAGCTGGTCGATCTGGGCGCCGGTCATGTCGAAGGTCTGCAGGATGTTGCTGAACGGCTGGACGTTGAACGCCTCGCGGTAGGTGATCTGCCCCGCAGGCTCGCCGGCGGGTGAGTTGGCCACCAACAGGTCGGCGCGAACACCGCCGGGGTTCATGAAAGCCACCTGGGCGCCGGTGGACGCCTTCTGGGCGTCCGCGATGAGGTTGGACAGCGACGACTCCTTGCCGCGGTCCTCCCGGTTGTTGGTGAACGCCCGACGGATGTCCTGGGCGATCGATCCCACCACCCGGTTGCCGGGGCCGGCCGCCTTGGCGACCCACTTGTCGACGATCGCCTTGACCCCCGGGCTGGGCGCCACGTCACGCGTGACGAGGTGGTTGACCGCCTTCACGCTGGGCCGGACCACGTCGTTGGTCCTCGCGTTGACCTTGAGGTTGATCTCGGTCACGACCCGGCCGAACGACATCGCGCTGGTCACCTTGCGGGGCTGGCCCTTCGGGTCGGCCAGGGTGCACGCGTACGGCTGGTGGGTGTGGCCGGTGATGATCGCGTCGATCTTCGGCGCGAGCCGCTTCGCGATGTCGACGATGGGGCCGGAGATGCCCGTGCAGCCGCTGTAGGAGCCGGTCTGGAAGCCGCCCTCGTGCAGCAGCACGACGATCGCCTTCACGCCGTGCTTGCGCTGCAGGATCTTCGCGGCCCGGTTGCCCGCCCGCACCTCGTCCCGGAAGTCGTAGCCCGCGACGCCGGTCGGCGCGACGAGCGAGTCGGTGCCTTCCAGCGTCATGCCGATGAAGCCGATCTTGGCGCCGCCGAGGCGCTTCACCGACCAGCGGGGGAGCACGGTCTTGCCGGTGCTGGTGTTGACCACGTTCGCGGCGAGGTACCGGAAGTCGGCGCCCGGATAGCGGATGTCGTTGCCCGCCGCGTCCTGCTGGAAGCAGCCGTCGACCGGGTGGCAGCCACCGTTCTGCATGCGCAGCAGCTCGGTCACGCCCTCGTCGAACTCGTGGTTGCCCACGCCCGAGACGTCGAGGTGCATCGCGTTCAGCGTCTCGACGGACGGCTCGTCGTGGAACACGCCCGACGTGAACGTCGAACCGCCGATCAGGTCGCCGGCGGCGACGGTGAAGCTGTGGTCGTGGCCCTTGCGCAGGTTCGCCAGGTGCGTGGCGAGGAACGCGGCGCCGTTGGTCACGACCGGCTTGCCCTCGTGGCTGACCTCGGAGTCGGGGCCGGTGTCCGGCTCGATGTGGCCGTGGTAGTCGTTGAACGACAGCAGCTGGACGGAGATGCGGTTCTTCTTGTGGTTCTGCAGGTCCACCGGTGCCGCGTTGGCCGCGGAAGCGGTCGCGACGGCGGCGAGGCCGACGGCAGCCGCGGCGGCGATCGCCACCGGGGTCCGGCGGCGGTGGAGTCCGGGTCGGGACATGACGCTCCTCGGGAGGCGTTGATCAGGTCGGGCGCAACCTATCCGCGCGACGGGGCCCGGTCCGGGCGTTTCGTGAGAATTCCGGCGCGGGGGTCCGCCGCGCGTCCAGGGGCGCGCGCGGGCCGCCTTGCCTAGGGTGCCGCTGTGGGGACGTCCTCCGTGCACATCGAGATGCTGGGCCAGCTCGACGCCGACGAGGTCGGGGCGGTGTCCCAGCTCGTCGAGGCCGCGACCGAGGCCGACGCGGTCCGACCCCTGTCCGAGCACGTGATGCTGCACCTGCGGTACGGCGGCGACGAGCCGGTGCGCAATGTCCTGGTGTACCGGAAGGGCGACCTGGCGGCGTACGGGCATCTCGACGTGACGGACGAGGTCGCCGGCGCCAGCGCCGAGCTCGTCGTCCACCCCTCGCACCGCGGCCAGGGCATCGGCCGGCGCCTGGTGCAGGCCACGCTCGACCAGTCGCCCGACGGCCGGCTCCGGCTGTGGGCCCACGGCGAGCACCCGGGAGCGGCGGCGCTGGCGGCGGTCATGGGTTTCCGCGAGGTGCGCCACCTGTGGCAGATGCGGCGCTCGCTGCACGCGCCGCTCCCCGCCCCTTCGCTTCCGGTCGGCGTGAGCCTGCGGACGTTCCAGCCCGGCCAGGACGACGAAGAGTGGGTACGGGTGAATGCCGCCGCCTTCCGGGATCACCCCGAGCAGGGCTCGTGGACCGTGGACGACCTGCACCGGCGGCTGCGCGAGCCGTGGTTCGACCCCGACGGCTTCTTCCTCGCGGAGCGCGGCGGCCGACTCGTCGGCTTCCACTGGACGAAGGTCCACGGGGGCAGCGGCGAGGACCACCCGACCGGGCCGCACGCGCACGAGGGGCACGGGCACGACCCGATCGGTGAGGTGTACGTCGTAGGGGTCGACCCGGCGGAGCGAGGCACCGGCCTCGGGAGGGCGCTCACCCTGACCGGCCTGCGCCACCTGCGCCACCGCGGGCTCCCGGGCGCGATGCTCTACGTCGACGCGGACAACGCCGCGGCGATCCGGCTGTACACCGCGCTCGGGTTCACCCGCTGGGAGACCGACGTCATGTTCAGCCGAGACCTGCGTCACTCCCCCGTGGCCTGACGCCCGGTTCGCCGGGAACCGGCTCCGCGTGTTCACCCCGCGTTCACCCTGGCCGGGCCATCACGTCATCTGCCGTCCCTAGCGTCCGTGGCGTCACGAAGTCAGCAGACAATCTGTCGACGTCCTTGGAGGACATCACCGTGAAGCTCACGCGCTTCTCTCGCCTGGCGGCGGGCCTCGCCGCCGGCGCGCTGCTGCTCACCGCCTGCGGTGGCAGCAACAACACGACGGACGGCGAGAACGCGGCGAACAGCAGCGAGCTGTCCGGCACCGTCAAGATCGACGGCTCGAGCACGGTCGCCCCGCTCTCGACCGCGGCCGCCGAGTTCTTCGCCGAAGAGGGCGCGCCGAAGGTCCGGGTGACGGTCGGCACCTCCGGCACCGGCGGCGGCTTCGAGAAGTTCTGCGCCGGCGAGACCGACATCTCCGACGCCTCCCGCCCGATCAAGGAGGAGGAGGCGGTGATCTGCCAGGAGAAGAACATCGAGTACGTCGAGATCCCGGTCGCCAACGACGCACTCACCGTCGTGGTCAGCAAGGACAACGACTGGGTGGACTGCCTGACCACCGAGCAGCTCAAGAAGATCTGGGAGCCCGGCTCGAAGGTCAAGTCCTGGAAGGACGTCGACTCGAGCTTCCCCGACGAGAAGCTCGAGCTGTTCGGACCGGGCACTGACTCGGGCACCTTCGACTACTTCACCGACGTGATCAACGGTGAGGAGGGTGCGAGCCGCGAGGACTACTCGCCATCCGAGGACGACAACGTCATCGTCCAGGGCGTGTCCGGCAGCACCGGCGGGCTCGGGTACTTCGGCTACACGTACTTCGAGGAGAACTCGGAATCGCTGAAGGCCTTGGAGATCGACAGCGGCAACGGCTGCGTCGCGCCCAGCGTCAAGACCGCGCAGGACGGGACCTACACCCCCCTGTCCCGCCCGCTGTTCATCTACCCCTCGAAGACCGCAGCGGAAAAGCCCGAGGTCAAGGCGTTCCTCGACTTCTACCTCGAGAACGACGCCGACATCGCCGAGGCGGCGCAGTTCATCCCGCTCAACGAGGAGCAGAAGGCCGAGGCGCAGTCGGCGCACGACACGCTCTCCGGGTGACCATGGCACCGGTCACTTC
>JBOGDX010000289.1:0-4733 GCA_050743225.1 Actinomycetes bacterium
ACGCCGGCGTCGACCTGTTCGTGATCCGGGGGACGACCGTCAGCGCCGAGCACGTGTCCGGCCGGGCCGAGCCGTTGAACCTCAAGCAGTTCATCTACGAGCTCGACGTGCCGGTCATCGTCGGCGGCTGCGCCACCTACCAGGCCGCGCTGCACCTGATGCGCACCGGCGCGGCCGGGGTTCTCGTGGGCTTCGGCGGGGGTGCGTCCCACACCACACGGTCGGTCCTGGGTGTCGCCGTGCCGATGGCCTCCGCCGTCGCCGACGTGCACGCGGCTCGCCGGGACTATCTCGACGAGTCCGGCGGACGGTACGTGCACGTCATCGCCGACGGCGGCGTCGGCCGCTCCGGCGACGTGTCGAAGGCGATCGCCTGCGGGGCCGATGCGGTGATGATGGGGTCGCCGCTCGCCCGAGCGACGGAGTCACCGGGCCGTGGCTTCCACTGGGGCTCGGAGGCCCACCACGGCGAGCTTCCCCGCGGCGAGCGGGTGCGTGTGCGGACGGTGGGCTCGCTGGAGGAGATCCTCGGCGGCCCGTCGCGCGTCTCCGACGGCTCGATGAACTTCACCGGCGCGCTACGCCGCGCCATGGCCACGACTGGCTACTCCGACGTCAAGGAGTTCCAGCGGGTCGAGGTGACCGTCGCTCGATGACGGGCCAGCTCGGACCCGCGCAGCGGCAGGCGGCCCTCGACCAGGCGAGCGTGCTGGAGCTCGACGTCGTGGTCGTGGGCGGCGGTGTGGTCGGCGCCGGGGCGGCCCTGGACGCGGTGACCCGTGGCCTCACCGTCGGCCTGTTCGAGGCCCGGGACTGGGCGAGCGGCACGTCCAGCCGCTCCAGCAAACTGATCCACGGCGGTTTGCGCTACCTGGAGATGCTCGACTTCGGCCTGGTCCGTGAGGCGCTGCGGGAGCGCGCACTGCTGGCCGAGCGGCTGGCGCCGCACCTGGTGCGGCCGGTGCCGTTCCTCTACCCGCTGCGCCACCGGGGCTGGGAGCGGCTCTACGCCGGTGCGGGGCTCCTGCTGTACGACGCGATGGGTGGGATCCATCGTGAATCGCGCGGCATGCCGCGCGCGCAGCACCTGACCCGGCGCGGCGCGCTGCGCGCGTGCCCGTCGCTGCGAAGGGACGCGCTCGTGGGCGCGATCCAGTACTACGACGCGCAGGTCGACGACGCCCGGCACACGATGGCGGTCGTCCGAACTGCTGCCTCCTACGGCGCGCTGTGCGCCAACCGCGCCCGGGTCGTCGGCTTCCTGCGCGAGGGCGAGCGGGTCACCGGTGTGCAGCTGCGCGACCTCGAGTCGGGACGGACTCTGCAGGTGCGGGCCAGTCAGGTCGTCAACGCGACCGGCGTGTGGACCGATGACACTCAGCAGATGGTGGGGGAGCGCGGGCAGTTCCACGTCCGAGCGTCCAAGGGGATCCACCTCGTCGTCCCGCGCGACCGGATCCACTCGTCCACGGGGCTCATCTTGCGTACCGAGAAGTCGGTGCTTTTCGTCATCCCCTGGGGCAGGCACTGGATCATCGGCACCACCGACACTGACTGGGATCTCGGCAAGGCGCACCCCGCCGCGTCCCGGTCGGACATCGACTACCTGCTCTCCCACGTCAACGAGGTGCTCGTCACCCCGCTGGCCCGCGAAGACGTGGAAGGCGTGTACGCCGGGCTGCGGCCGCTGCTGGCCGGCGAGTCGGAGTCGACGTCCAAGCTGTCGCGGGAGCACACCGTCGCGCACCCGGTGCCCGGTCTGGTGGTCGTCGCGGGCGGGAAGTACACGACGTACCGCGTCATGGCCAAGGACGCGATCGACGCCGTGAGCCACGCGCTCGACGGCAAGGTGCCCGCCAGCTGCACCGACCGGGTGCCGCTGGCCGGGGCGGAGGGGTTCGCCGCGCTGTGGAACGCGCGGCACCGGCTGGCCACCCGGCACGGGCTGCACGTCGCCCGGGTCGAGCATCTGCTGCGCCGGCACGGTGCCCTGGTGCACGAGGTGCTCGCGCTTGTCGACGACGACCGGTCGCAGGGTGAGCCGCTCGAGGGCGCCGACGACTACCTGCGCGCCGAGGTCGTCTACGCGGCCAGCCACGAGGGCGCGCGTCATCTCGACGACGTGCTCACCCGGCGTACCCGCATCTCGATCGAGACCTTCGACCGGGGCGTCGCCGCCGCGCCCGTCGTCGCCAAGCTCGTCTCCGACGTGCTGGGCTGGAGCCGCGCCCAGGTGCGCAAGGAGGTCGAGCACTACCTGGCCCGGGTCGAGGCGGAGCGCCTGTCCCAGGAGCAGCCCGACGACCAGACCGCCGACACCGCGCGGCTCGGAGCCCCCGAGATCGTGCCACTGGCCTGACGGCCGGACGCACTTCAGCAGGTGGGAGGACACCTCAGTAGGCATGCCGGCATGCTGAGGTGTCCGCCGGCCTGCCATACGTGGTCGACTCCGCCGGGGGCGGGGACGGTTACCCGCAGGTAACATCAGGGCATGGCTCCTGGCCTGCTCCTCGAGCGTGCTGACCTGACATCCGCCGTGGTGGCCTCTCCCGGCGCCGCCACGACCACGACGTACGCGCCCTTCACCGGCGAGCCGCTGGCGGACCTGCCGGTCTCGACACCGCAGGACGTCACCACGGCGTACGACCTGGCGCGGGCGGTGCAGCCCGCCTGGGCGGCCCGCCCGGTCGCGGACCGTGCCCGGGTCCTGCTGCGGCTGCACGACCTGGTGCTGGACCGGCAGGACGAGCTGCTCGACCTGGTGCAGCTCGAGACCGGGAAGGCGCGTCGCCACGCCTTCGAGGAGGTCGTCGACGTCGCGCTCAACGCCCGGCACTACGCCCGCACCGCCCGGCGCGATCTCGCGCCCGCGCGCCGCGCCGGCCTGGTCCCGCTGCTCTCCCAGGTGCAGGAGCTGCGCCATCCCAAGGGTGTCGTCGGGATCATCTCGCCGTGGAACTACCCGCTGACCCTCGCCGTGTCGGACGCGTTGCCGGCCTTCGTCGCCGGCAACGCGGTCGTGCACAAGCCCGAC
The DNA here is from genome assembly GCA_050743225.1 of Actinomycetes bacterium. Classification (GTDB taxonomy): domain Bacteria; phylum Actinomycetota; class Actinomycetes; order JACCUZ01; family JACCUZ01; genus JBOGDX01. The sequence continues at coordinate 3,035 of JBOGDX010000289.1, forward strand.
ACCCAGACGGCCCTGACGGCGCTGATGGTCCGCGGTCTTGCGGTCGAGGCCGGCCTCCCGGAGGAGGTCTGGCAGGTCGTGCTCGGCGAAGGACCGGTCATCGGTCGCGCCGTGGTCGACGGCGGGGACTTCGTGTGCTTCACCGGGTCGACAGCCGTCGGCCGCGAGGTGGCGCAGCGCTGCGGGCAGCGGCTCGTGGGCTGCTCGCTGGAGCTCGGCGGCAAGAACCCGATGGTGGTGCTCGAGGACGCCGACCTGCCGCGGGCCGCAGAGGCAACGGTGCGCGACTGCTTCACCGGCGCCGGCCAGCTGTGCATCTCGATGGAGCGGATCTACGTTGTCGAGGCGGTGCGCGACGCGTTCCTCGAGCTGTTCCTGCGCCGGGTCCGGGCGCTGCGGCTGGGGACGGCCCTCGACTACTCCGTCGACGTCGGCTCGCTCCTCTCGCAGCGCCAGCTCGACCGGGTCGTTACGCACGTCGACGACGCCGTGGCCAAGGGCGCGACGGTGCTGGCCGGGGGGCGGCCCCGGCCCGACCTCGGGCCCCTGTTCTACGAGCCGACGGTGCTGACCGGGGTCTCCGAGGACATGGTCCTGTGCCGGGAGGAGACGTTCGGGCCGGTCGTCGCGGTCACCGGCGTGGCCGACGAGGAGGAGGCGGTGCAGCGCGCCAACGACTCGGCGTACGGCCTGAACGCGAGCGTCTGGACCCGCGACGTCACGCGCGGCCGTCGCGTCGCGGCCCGCATCGAGACCGGCACGGTCAACGTGAACGAGACCTACGGCGCATCGTGGGGTGCGACCGGCGCGCCGATGGGTGGCCGCAAGGACTCGGGCCTGGGTCGTCGGCACGGGCGCGAGGGGCTGCTCAAGTACACCGAGCCGCAGACCGTCGCTGTGCAGCGACTGGCCGGGTTCGCGCCCCCCGACAACCTGACGTTCGACCGGTGGGCGACCGGGTTCACGACGGCGCTGCGGCTGATGAAGGCCATCGGGCGACCGTGACCGGGTCGGCCGACACGGGGCCGACGCTCGACTACGACGTCGTCGTCGTGGGGTCCGGGTTCGGCGGGTCGGTCGCGGCGCTGCGTCTGGTCGAGAAGGGCTACCGGGTCGCGGTCCTCGAGGCGGGGCGGCGCTTCGCTGACGACGAGTTCGCGCGCACCTCGTGGGACGTGCGGCGCTTCCTGTGGGCACCCCGCCTCCGGTGCTTCGGCATCCAGCGGATCCACCGGCTGCCGGACGTGACGATCCTTGCCGGCGCCGGAGTCGGCGGCGGGTCGCTGGTCTACGCCAACACGCTGTACGAGCCCGACGACGCGTTCTACGACGACCCGCAGTGGCGGGACATCGCCGACTGGCGCGCGGAGCTCGCCCCGCACTACGCGCTGGCTCGGCGGATGCTCGGCGTCGTGACCAACCCGACGATGACGGCAAACGACCACGCGATGCGCGAGGTCGCCGAGCAGATGGGCGTCGGCGGCACGTTCGCGCTCGCACCGGTGGGCGTGTTCTTCGGCGACGGTCCGGGCGTGACAGTGGACGACCCGTTCTTCGGCGGCGCCGGGCCGCCGCGGACCGGCTGCCTGGAGTGCGGCGCCTGCATGACCGGATGCCGGTACGGCGCGAAGAACACCCTCCCCAAGAACTACCTGTGGCTGGCCGAGCATGCCGGCGCGCAGGTGCATCCCCTCACGAC
>JBOGDX010000290.1:0-4702 GCA_050743225.1 Actinomycetes bacterium
CCTCGGAGGTGCGCAAGCTGGCCGAGCGCTCGCAGGAGTCGGCCGGCCAGATCCAGGCCATCGTCACCCAGATCCAGGCCGAGACCAGCGCCACGATCCTGGCCAGCGAGGAAGGCGCCAAGGAGGTGCACAGCGGTGCGGCCCTGGCCCGCGAGGTCTTCGACGCCCTGGAGCGCATCTCCGGGATGGTCGACGAGACCACGACGGCGGCCAAGGAGATCTCCATCGCCACCCAGCAGCAGCGCTCCGCCTCCGACCAGGTCGTCTCCGCGATGACGCAGGTGTCCGACGTCTCCCGGCAGTACGCCGTGGGGTCCAAGCAGGCGGCGGCCGCCGCCGCCCAGCTCAACGTGCTGGCGGCCGAGCTGCGCTCCTCGATCGAGCAGTTCCGGGTGTCATGAGCTGGGCCGACGACCCGGAGCTCGTCGCCACCTTCCGGGCCGAGGTCGAGGAGCGGCTCGCGTCGCTGTGCGAGGGCTTGCTGCGGCTGGAGACCCACGCCGCTCCCCGCCAGCTCGTCGGCGGGCTGTTCCGCGACGCGCACACCGTCAAGGGCTCCGCTCGGATGCTCGGGCTCGGTGGCGTGGTCGACGTGGCGCACCGGTCGGAGGACCTGCTCGGCGCGCTCAAGGATGGGCGGCTGCCGGTCCGCAAGGACCTCGTCGACGTTCTCCTCGTGGCCGCGGAGAGCATCAGCCGTTCGCTGCCCGGCACGGCCCGACCCATCTCGGACGGCGAGCTGGCGGCAGTCGTCGCAGCCCTGGACGCAGCCTGCGCCGGCGAGGACCCGGTCGTCGTGCCCAAGCTGTCCGACCTCGACCACGCGGACACCGCGAGCGACGGCGACCGGCCGCGCGGCGGCGACTCGATCCGGGTCCCTACGCGTCGCGTCCACGACCTGGTCGACGTCGTCGGTGAGGCCGAGCTGGACGTGCGCCGGCTGTCCCGGCACGGCCGTGAGCTCACGGCTCTCGCAGCCGAGCACCTTCGGGCGGCCCGGTCCCTGCGGGAGGCCCTCACCGACGCCAGAGCCACCCTTCCTCCGGCCGTCGTCGCCGCCGCGCACTCCCTGGTCGCGCTCGGGGACCAGCTGACGGCCGCGACCCGCGAGCTGCAGACCCGCGCGGAGGAAGGACAGACGCGGCTGGCCGCCGTCCGCGACGGCGCGATGGGGCTGGCGATGGTGCCCGTACGCCGGGTGGTCGCCGGCTTCCCGCAGCTCGTGCGCGAGCTGTGCGGCGCGGCAGAGGACGTGAAGGACGTCGACCTGGCCCTGTCCGGGCAGGACGTCGAGCTCGACACCAGGGTGCTCGACGCGGTCGCTGACTCGCTGCGTCACCTGGTCATCAACGCGGTCGACCACGGGTGCGAGGGCGCCGCGGACCGGCAGGCGGCCGGCAAGCGAACGCGGGCGACGGTCACGGTGGCCGCCCGGTCGGCGGGGTCGACGGTCGTCATCGAGGTGTCCGACGACGGGCGCGGTGTCGACGAGGAAGCGCTGCGCCGGGTCGCCATCGACCGCGGGTTGCTCCCGGCGGACTCGGCGGCCAGCGGACCCGCGTTGCTGCAGGTGATGTTCGCGCCCGGGTTCTCCACCCGCGACGAGGTCACCCACACGTCCGGTCGAGGCGTGGGCCTCGACGTGGTCCGGACGGTCGTGGAGGACCTGAGCGGCACCATCGAGGCCTGCTCGACCGCCGGGGTTGGCACCACGTTCGTCATCACGCTGCCCGTCACGCTCGGCGTCCTGCGCTGCCTGCTGGCGCGGGTCGGCACCGAGCGCTACGCGATCCCGGTCGCCGGGGTCGTCGAGACGGTCGGGCTCGGGACGGCCGAGCGACACGAGGTGGCCGGGGTGCCCGTCCTGGCCCGCGAGGGCAGGACGATGCCGGTGATCGACCTCGGCGTTGCTCTGGGCGCCCCGGGCGACCGCGACCCGAGGGCGGCCGTCGTGGTGCACCACGGGGGCGCGGGGGAGCTGATGGCGGTGGCCGTCGACGACCTCGAGGGAGAGATGGAGGTCGTGGTCAGGGACCTCGGTGGCTTTCTCGGCCGGCTGCCCTCGGTGGCCGGAGCGACCATCGACGGCGACGGCAGCGTCGTGCTCGTCCTGGACGTCCGCGAGCTGGCGATGCGTCAGGTCGCGTCCGGAGGGCAGCCGAGTCCGACCGCACACGCAACCAGCCCGCGCCGGGCCGTGGGCGGCCTCGTCCCGGCGCAGCGCGACGCCGGGCGGCCGCGGGTGATGGTGGTCGAGGACTCCGTCGGCGTGCGTGAGCTGCAGCGGGTGATCCTCGAGGCGGCGGGCTACGACGTCGTCACGGCCGTGGACGGCCTCGACGGCGCCGCCCGGCTCGGGCAGGACCCCGTCGACCTGGTCCTCTCCGACGTGGAGATGCCGGGGATGGACGGCTTCACCCTGACGCGCACCCTGCGGCGCACCCGCGGCTGGGAGGACGTCCCGGTCGTGATCATGACGTCCCGCGGGGACGAGGCCGACCAACGGGCCGGCCTGGACGCCGGGGCCAGCGCGTACCTGCTCAAGAGCGAGTTCGACCAGGCAGAGCTGGTCGGCACGGTGCGCCGTCTGCTCGGCCGCTGAGGGCACAGCTGGACCCAAATTCGACGGATTTGACCGAATTGCGGGGATTCCTTTGCCCAAATTTGCCCGACACGCAGGCCAGATCAATTTGCTGACGATCACGGAGATGGTAATCCTCGTCCGGCATGGGTCGTCACGCAAAGCAGATCTCGCTCTCCCACCCGAACCACCGCCGTCGGCACCGCAGCCGACGACCTGCCCGCTGGCAGCGCCCGGCCGCCGCCGTCACCGCGGCCCTCGCCCTCGCGACCGTCGTGACCTTCTCCGCGGAGGCGGCGGTCTCGGGCTACGAGCCACCGTGTGACGACCCGACGCCGGAGTGCACCGAGGAGCGCCTCGAGGCGCTCGAGGAGTTCGCCGAGAAGCAGGGGCAGTCCAGCCAGGGCCAGCCGGGCACCGTCACCTCGACGGTGACCGAGACGTCGAACTCGACGGCGACCGTCACCAAGGCCCCGTCGACCAGCCAGTCGTCTGCCCCGGCATCGACGGCGCCACAGTCCACGACCTCGGGCGCCGCGTCGTCGCCGGCTGCCGCAGGCAGCACGGCCGCCGCGGCCGCCGCACCGGCGGTCAGCCCGAGCTCCGCCGAGCTGCCGTACTCGCCCTCGTCCTTCTTCAAGTCGCAGGTAGCCCGGGCGCCCGTCAACCAGGCCATGACCCAGTCGTTCCGCTCGTTCATGGCGTCCCACCCGGACCAGGCGGGCACCTCGTACCCGCTGCTCCGGGGTGTCGGCGGCAACCGCTGGGGGATGGTCTTCGCCGAGGGCAAGGCCTCCGACCCGGTGTGGAAGCTCACCGGCTCGGTGAACAAGGAGGTGTCGGTGCTGGCGTCGCGGGGCTTCCACGCCCCCGAGTCGCTCGGCTCGCAGCTGACCGGGACGTCGGACTCGCCCTTCGTCGTGCTGGACAAGGCGTCCGGCTGGTCCATCTGGGCCTCCAAGGCCCGGGTGGTCGGCCCGCACACGATCTCGGTCGGGTCGGCCGGCCTCTACGAGCACAAGTCCAACGGCCTCGACCGGCGCAACCCCAAGTCGGACTCCGGTGCCAACTTCCGCAGCCGGGGGGCCATCCCCGACGCGATGGTGATCCGCAAGGACCTGATGTCCAAGGCGATCGCGTCCGGCGGTGACCTCGGCCACGTCCTGCACATGTTCTTCGTCGAGACGAGCAGCGCGGCCGGGAACGTGCACCCGATGGTCGGCTCCGAGTCCGGAAAGTCCGGCTGGGGCGCAGAGGGCCAGCGCATCGCGATCAGCCAGTCGGTCAACCTCGCGTCGCGCCCGTGCTCCCCGGAGGGGCTGGTCATCGCCCGCACCCTGCAGCGGTACGGCACCTACATCGGTGACAACTCGGGCAGCGGGTCCGGCATCAAGGCCCAGCAGGACGACGCGAGCCGGTCTATCTGGGGATCCTCCCTCGCTCGCGACGAGCTCAAGGGCTGCTTCACCTGGAACGACATGGTCGTGATCGAGCCCGGCTGGCAGTAGCGGCTCCGCCCGGCTCAAGGGCGGGTGCGGACGGGCCGAACTGAACCGTACGGCCGCACGCACCCGCTCGGCCGTCGACCGTCGTACCCGCCCGGCGACCGTCGCGCGCTGCGAGGAACGAGGCTGGCCGGATGCCCACCGTGCTCATCGCCGACGACAGCCCGACGCTGCGCCGGATCGTGTCCACGGTGCTCGAGCGCGCCGGCTACACGGTCGTCGCGGCCGAGGACGGCGTGCAGGCCGTGCAGGGTGCGTTCCGGGTGCAGCCCGACGCGGTGATCCTCGACGTGCAGATGCCGCGGCTGTCGGGGTACGTCGCCGCGCGGCTGCTCAAGGACGACTGGCAGACGGCGGAGATCCCGGTCGTCCTGCTCACATCGCTGGACGCGGCGTCGGACCGCTACTGGGGTGCGCAGACCGGGGCGGACCGGTTCCTGACCAAGGACTTCGAGGCGCCGCAGCTGGTCGACGCCATCCAGGACGTGATCCGCGCGGCGGACGAGGCGCGCGGCGGTCGCCCCCCGCTGCGCCCCGACCCCGTCGAGCTCACCGACGACGAGGTGCTCGCGCGGGTGTCCGAGCTGCTCGACCGCAAGCTGTTCGAGGCGTCGGT
>JBOGDX010000291.1:0-4682 GCA_050743225.1 Actinomycetes bacterium
CGCGCAGCGCGCTGGCGGTGCCCCATGGGGCACGCATCGGGAAGGCGGGCGAGAGCTGGGAGGCGGCGGTGGTACTCATCGGCCGGGCGAGGCTAGCGAGGTCCTCGCCGCGACATGCCCACGGCCGGCGAAGCTCGGCGAACGCGCCGGGTCGTGCTATCGCGTGTCGCCCGCGGGTCGCACCCGTCCCGCGACCAGGGCGCCGGCCACGCAGACGGCGGCCATCACGGCGTCGATGACCAGGAAGGGCGCGACTCCGGGGCCGCCGCTGCCGGGCACCGTGCCTGCGGCGTACCCGGCGAAGACCGCGCCGCCCGCGCCGATCAGGACGATCGAGCCGAGCGCGTCGCTCACCTGCAGGGCGGACGCGTTCGCCCCCTGCTCCCCCGGCGGCGAGAGCTCCAGGACCAGCACGGAAAGGGACGTCAGGCCGAGTCCCATGCCCAGCCCCGCGACGGTCCAGCCCACCGCAGCCGCCACGACGGGCACGGCGTGGCTGGTGGCCAGCGCCGCCGTCCCGATGCCCGCGAGGACGAGCAGGAAGCCGACGGTGAGCAGCACCGACCGAGGTGTACGCAGGCCCGGCCGGCCCTGCAGCCACGCCCCCAGCGACCAGGTGAGGGCCGCTCCGGTGAGCGAAGCGCCGGCCAGTGTCGTGGCGAGGGAGCGCTGCTCGACGAGCATCAGCGGCAGGAACGTCTCGGCCCCGAAGAAGGCACCCGCGAGGACGCCGCGCAGCACGACGACGGTCGGCAGCCCCCGACCGAGCCGGAACGCTCCAGCCGGCAGCAGCCGTGGCACGCCCAGGGCGAGCAGGACGAGCGCGGCACCGACCATGAGCACGGCGGGAACCGGCCGGTCGGTGAGCACCTGCCCGCCGTACTGCAGCAGGCCCGCACCCAGCGCGGCGACCGCCGCCGCAGGCACCCGGTTACGTCTCCTGGAGCCGACCGGGTCGTCCGGTGCCTGGGACGGCGGCGGGCCGTCGAGCCCGCGCAAGTGCGGGCCGACCAGCAGTACCGCGCCGAGCAGGAGTGGCAGGACGCCGAGGAACACCCAGCGCCAGGAGACGTGGTCGGCCAGGAGGCCGGCCACGGGTGGACCCACCAGCGACGGCAGGATCCACCCGCTGGCCACGGCAGAGAACACCCGTGGCCGCAGAGCCGACGGGAAGGCCCGGGCGACGACGACGTAGAGCGCGACGATGTTGAGGCCCGCGCCGATGCCCTGCACGGCACGGGCCACCACGAGCAGCCACATGCTCGTGGACAGGCCGGCGAGCAGCAGGCCCAGCGCGAACACGACCGCCGCCGCTGCAAAGGGACGGACCGGTCCCCCGCGGTCGGATACCTCGCCCGCCACGACCATGCCGAGCAGGCTCGCCGTCAGGAACACCGAGAACGCCAGGCCGTAGGCGGGTAGGCCGTCCAGCTCACGCGCGGCGACCGGCATGGCGGTCGCGACGGCGATCGCCTCGAACGCAACGGCGACCACGACGCCGACCACGCCCACGACGAGCGCGCGGTACTGCGGCGAGAAGAGCCGCAACGGTTCCGCGGGTGGCGGTGCGGCGTCGAGGGTGGCGTCCGCGGTCACGGGCAGATCATGCAAGGTGAAGCGCGGTTCAGGTCAAACCCATAACCCCCAGAACTCGGACGCGGCCGTAACCGGCGTTGCCGCGCCAACGGCCAGGTACTACACCTGTGGTCATGACGGACATCGCAGACGTCAGCCACCCCTCCCGAGTCGCCGACGAGGACGAGGCCATCGGGCTCGACGAGCTGCAGCTCGCCGCGCGCAACCACGGCATGCCGCTGGAGCTGATGCGTCACGACGTCACCCCCCTCGGGGCCCACTACCTGCTCACCCACTACGACATCCCGGCCGGGGACGCGGCGACCTGGCGCCTGGACGTCGCGGGTCTCGTCCGTCACCCCTTGTCGCTCTCCATGTCCGACCTGCGCGCCCGGCCGTCGGTCAGCCTGACCGTCACGATGGAGTGCGCAGGCAACGGTCGAGCCCGGCTGCTCCCCCGGCCGGTCAGCCAGCCGTGGCTGCACGAGGCGGTCGGCACCATGACCTGGACCGGGACACCGCTCGCGCCCGTCCTGCAGGACGCCGGTCTCGACGACGCGGCGGTCGATGTGGTGTTCACCGGGGCGGACCACGGCGTCGAACGGGGCACCGAGCAGGACTACTCGCGATCACTGCGCGTCGACGAGGCGATGCGCGAGGACGTGCTGCTGGTGTGGGCCTGCAACGGCGTCGACCTCCCGCCGCAGCACGGCCATCCCCTACGCCTGCTCGTCCCCGGTTGGTACGGCATGGCCTCCGTGAAGTGGCTGCGGCACATCGAGGTCGTCGCCGACCCGTTCGAGGGCTACCAGATGCGTGCCTACAGCCTGCGCCAGCACAGCGACGACGTCGGCGAGCCACTGACCCGGATCGCCCCCCGGGCGCTGGTGGTGCCGCCCGGGTTCCCCGACTTCATGTCCCGCCGTCGAGTGCTCCGCCCGGGCTCTCACGTCATCGAGGGCCGCGCCTGGTCCGGGTGGGGCGAGGTCGTGGCGGTCGAGGTCACCATGGACGGCGGCCTGACCTGGACCCCGGCCGAGCTCGGACCGCAGGTGGACCGCTGGGCGTGGCGACGGTGGACGCTGCCGTGGCAGGTCGAGCACCTCGGGACGTACGTCCTGCAGGCGCGCGCCACCGACGCCTCCGGGCGCCGCCAGCCCGCGCACCAGCCATGGAACCGCGGCGGGTTCGCCAACTCCACGCCACAGAGCGTCGAGGTGACCGTCGTCGCCTGACCGAGGGGCTGAGCACTAATCACGGCTGCACGGGCATTCGCCGCCCCTCATCGGCTTCTCATCGAGCGCTCGTAGCGTGCGCATGTCAGCTCCATCAGCCTCGTCAGAGGGAAGGTGTGCAGAACGTGCGACCAGCAATCATCGCGGCAGCCGGAACCCTCATTCTCGTCGTCAGCGCGTGCAGCGACAGCTCCTCCAGCCCGACACAGGACTCGACGGGGGGCACGTCAGCCTCGCCGTCGACGCGTTCGGCGGCGGCGACCTCCGGTGACCCCTGTTTCGACGAGGGCAAGGACTTCGAGGGCGAGGCGCGGGTCTACATCGAGCACAACGCGACCGACCAGGACACCGGGTTCCACGGCATGTTCGACCAGGAGGGTCTCGCCAAGGGCTGCATCAGGACTCCCGGCGGCACCCAGATCATGCTCGTCGAACCCACGAAGCAGCTCGCTGCGTTGGGCATCAACCAGTTCTTCTTCGAGTCCCGGGAACCGCCGAACGACGAGTACTCCATCGCGGACCTCAAAGCGGACTTCCCCGAGGGGGAGTACCGCATCAGCGGCTTCGACTACACGGGCGTGAAGCGCGTCGGTGCTGCGACCTTCACCCACGCCATTCCAGCAGCACCGAAGATCGTCGCGCCCAAAGTTGTGCCCGAGGAGAAAGCCGAGTCCAACACTCTCCCTCGGGCGGGGCTCATTGTCCGGTGGAAGCCGGTGACGCAGACGATCGACGGCGAGCCGGTGACTGTCAGTGGCTACGAGGTGATCGTCACCAAGGAGGAGCACGACGATCCGCACGGCCTGTCGCGACCGGAGTACGACGTCCACGTGCCGCCCGACGTGACCGAGCTCTCCGTTCCCGCCGGGTTCCTGGAGCCAGGGACCCTTTACGAGCTCGAGGTCCTCGCCCTCGAGGAGAGCGGTAACCAGACGATCACCGTAGGGTTCTTCACCACGAGATGAGTACGGCAGGCAAGCCGGTTTGCCGCAGGCGTTGCTGTGCGCGAACCGGCCTGCCGGAACCTGAGCCAGGTCACCCGAGGGTGAGCCGGTACTCCTGCCACGCGTCGCTCATCCGGATGGCTTGACCTGCGGTGAACTCGTTCATGCAGTTGTCCTGCGTGTAGTCCATGAAGTTCGTGATCGGGTCGAGCCCGGGGTCCTTGACGCAGGTGTCCCGGTCGGTCGGGCAGTTGAAGGCCGGCGACTTCTCCTTCGGCGTGTCCGCGACGTAGTCACCGGTGTTGGAGCACCCGTTCTGGAAGGTGTGGTACAGCCCCAGCCAGTGGCCGACCTCATGGGTGGCGGTGTCGCCCTCGCTGTAGATCTCGAGGTTCCCACCCGGCATCGACTCGTCGAGGATGACGATGCCGTCGTGGTCGGGCTGCCCGCGATAGCTCTGCGGGAACGTCGCCCAGCCGAGCAGGCCCGCCCCGATGTTGGCGACGTAGATGTTCAGCGTCGTGGCGTCGCCCTGCCGCAACGCTTCCTTCGCGTCGCGCTCGGCCGTGGTCTGCGGGGTCATCGTGTACCAGTCGGGGTTGACCGTCCACGTCGTCGTCGTGTGGTCGAAGCGGAACGCGGTGCCCGCCGCCGTCGACGACGTCGCCCCACCGAAGGACGCATTGAGCACGTCCGTCTGGGCGTCGATGAGCCGGGTCCACCGGGACTCCTCGGCACGACTGAGGGTGTGGTCGCTGATCACGTGGTAGACCGTCTCGATCGTCACCGACCCGGCCGCGAGAGCCGCGCGGTGCGCGGGCTGGCCCAGCTTCTTCGCCTGGTCGGTAGTGAGCGCGTTGGGGTCGTGCTTGCCCGCGCCGGGGCGCACCTTGGCGCCGGCGAGACCGTCGTGGTCGCGGTCGACGCA
>JBOGDX010000292.1:0-4666 GCA_050743225.1 Actinomycetes bacterium
GCGCAGGACGGTCCACGCTTGATGCACGGTCCACTCGGAGGCGACCTGCTTGCAGCACGAGCCAGCGGCGCAGCATCGCGGCTCTTCTCGTGCCGCGTCCTTGCCCTGAGCACAGCACTGGCATCGGACTCGTAGGTCGTTGAGCCAGTTCTGGACATGACGAACCGTGAGCTTCTCGACCTTGCGCCGTCCGAGATCCGGAACGATGTAGAGCCGGGTGAAGAGCTCGTAGTTGGCGCTCGTGGCTGGTGCCAGGTTCGGACGGACGACCTCGGTCAGCCAGCGCTCCATGAAGTCCGCCAGTGCCGGCGACCGAGCGACAACCGGACCCCGTCGCGCCGCCGCGTGCAGTCGGAGCCACTTCTCGTGAACCTCTTCGCGCGTCTTCCCGTACACCGACTTCCGCTGACGACGACCTTCCGGCGTCGTGATCCACACGTGGGCCGCGTACCCGTTCCGGTATCGGTAGATCGAGCCCTCGCCGTTGTGTCGCCGCGTCATCGGAGCTCTGCCTCGGACTCGGCCACCTTGAGCTCGACGTACTCGTCGACCCACTGCGGCAGGATACGTCGCAGCTTCCCGTCCTTCACCGAGCGCAAGTCGCCGGCGATGATCGCCATGCGCACCTTCGTCTCGCCGTATCCGAGCATCTCCGCGACCTCGGCCACCGTGTACCAGCGGCGCGTCAACCTCTGGACTTCCTGCATGTCAATCCCCCTCGTCGTGGCGGAGACCCGCGGCCTCCCGATGTGTGATGGTGTGGTCTTCGCTCTGCCTGTCAAGGGCACTTTCGTGTCGACCGATTCGCTGCGCTCACCCTTGACAGCCAGAGCGAAGACCTGATTTGGCTGGTTGTCGGGAGGCCGCGGGGTTGTGGTTGCCGAACAGGTTGTCCACACCCTTGCCGTCACGGAGCAGGACCGGCACGGGTGACGTTCTTGGCTCGCTCGTACTCCTCGTGCCACCGACGACGCTGCCTGATGGAGCGCGCGATGGTGGCGCTGTAGCTACGGTGCTCGACCGGCACGTCTTCCCAGATGAAGCGGGGGCGCCCGTCGTCGTCGAGGACGTCCGCCGCGAGGCGTCGTGCTTCGGGAGGCTCGATGCCGGCTTCCGCCAGAACCGCACGCACGACGGCGCTCCGGTCAGCGCGGTGCTCGGTCAGTGTCTTTCCGGTCCAGTGCCGTGAGACGAGAACGCGGCGTCCGCCGAGCCCGAGGTGCTCACGACCGTGCGCCTTGGAGTCGCAGCGTCCGGGATGAAGGCCGGGACGCGGATCCTTCGGGTTGATCCCGTAGCGGAGCCAGTTCGCGCACGTCTCCGAGCACGGCAGCCAGCGCAGCTCGGCGTGGAGTCGATCGATGTGTGCTTGGTAGTCCGGGTCAGGCGCCTCCTCGTCGGCGTAGGTCTCTGCTACGGCCTTCGTGAGGTACTTGCACAGGTACGACACGGCGCGGTGAGACTCATCTGAGTCGCCGACGATGCCCTTGATGTCGACCTGGGATCCGAGCCGTGCGACATGCATGGGTTCGTCGACCGCATCGAGCGCCGCGTCCCACCGGGGGAGCAGCGATCCGGTGTCAGGGTCGAAGTAGCAGCCCATCACCGAGTCCCATTGGGGCAGCTGGTCTCCCTGCCACGCGTCGTAGCGAACGACGTCGATCGGAGGCCACCACAGCGCAAGGTAGGTCGCTGCCGTCACCTGACGCAGGGTCTGGCGTGGAATCGCGCCGCGTAGGGCAGCGTGCAGGTGCGGAGCCAGCCGCTTCTGCGGTTCGACGCTGGCGAAGTACTGCACCTTGTAGCCAGCGCAACGGCGCAGGTTCTGCCACCACCGGTCGACAAGTCGCGAGAAGAACAAGGCGTCCAGCGCCGCTCGCCGGTAGTCGTAGCCGCTTGGATGGGCGGGCACGCCGGTTCCGGGCACGATCCGGCCGTACGAGGGCAGCGTGAGCGTGATGAACATCGACGGCCGGAAGGTCGCCCCTGTTCTGGGATCGGTGAACGTGCGCCCGATGCTCGTGTGGTCCGGCTGGACCTTCGGCAGGTCCGGGAACCCGTCGATTCGCCGCGTCGACCGCACCCGCCGTTCGCCAGGTTCTCCGTCGGGGTCGTCGCCGTCGTCGGGCTCGTCTTCCGGTTCGGTGGGAAGCGGGTCGTCGGTTAGGTGCCAGCCCTCGCGGCATTGCTGCATCCGCAATCGACGAGCCTTATCCGCGCAGGCTGGGCACACCGTTGCTCGGGTCGACCCGCATGGGATCGGCACCGCCGTCGTCTCGTCGGTTGCCCGGTCGGTGACCTGGCGGAGAAACGGACGGCGGCACACCCCGACCCGATCGGCTCCGGCTTGCACCATCTCGGCCGTCAGGGGAGCGGGTGCCATCGCTGGCGACACGCGGGTCATGCCGCCGTCCCCCCGCTCCGTGTCGAGGATCGGGGACTCCTCTTGCGGGGTCGGCGGAGCTCGACGGTCTCGTCCAGTGGCTCGACATCGACATGAACCTCGGTGGCGTATCGGTTGGAGACATCTCGGATGAGGTCGTCGGGCCAGTAGTCGGCACGCACCCGGTCGGCCGCGCCAGCGTCGTCGACGATCCAACCGGTACCGGGGAAGTACGGTGAAACCCGGTGTGCAGGCGCGATACGGGTCATGCCGTCGCCGAGCACCATCGACGTCTCTTCAGTCGACCTCAGCCGGAGTGCGACAGTCTGGGTGAACAGGCCCCGCATGGCGACGACGTCCTTACGCGGGTCCTGAACGCAGGCCACGACGACGACCCCGAGTGCGCGGCCTTGGGTGAGGATCTCGGCGAGCAATCTCTCCCCTTCACGCCGTATCGACAGGTCCGCGTACGCCGTGAGCGCGGCGAGCTCGTCGATCACCAGGACGTGCAACGGGTCACCCGCGGTCGGCTCGTGCAGCCGGGTCGTTCCGGCCATCCGTAACCCGCGTTCGTCGATCACGCCCATGAGGGTCTTCAAGACCGCGAGAGCGTCCTCCGGCTTGTACGCGTGAGCCGAGAACAAACCGGTGCCCATCTCGAGCTCGACACCGCGCTTCAGATCGACACCCCACAACCGGACGACGTCTGCGCGCACGGCCGGTGCGAGTCCGCCGCAGATGCCCCACAACACGGATCCCTTGCCCGCGCCCGAGCAACCGGCCACCAGCGTGTGACGGCCGCGCAACTTCAGGTGCCAGCTTCCGCAGCCCTGGGCACGCCCCAACCGGACCTCATCGACCGTCGAGCCTGTCGGTGCTGATGCCGTGACCGCGGTGGTGAGGGCGTCGGCCATCACGAGCTCGATCACCGTCGTGCACCCGGCCAGTGCGCCCGAGACCGGGCGAGTGCGGAACGAGACGGCACCGAGCGTGGCCGCGAGTCGTGGCGCGGCCTCGTCGAGGTCCTCGACCGTCTGACCTGGCCGAGCCCGGATTGTCAGCTCGAGCCGGTGCCCGGTCGCCCGAACTCTGCGCAGGCGCGGGATCAGCAGCTTGTGCTCGACGCGGCGTTCTCCGTTACGCCTCGCGATGGCCGGGATCCGCTCGGACAGGTGGCACCGTTCCGCGACCTGCTTCCAGTGGATCCGTGCGCGCCAGCACCAGCCGAATCGCCGGGATGGTCCGGCACAGAACCGCTCGTACCCGGCTGGCGACGCTGCCTGCCAGGCGAAGCCGATCAATGCGGGCCCTGCACTCATCAGCGCGTACGTGAGCGGCGAGGCCAGCTCGAAGGGTGCCGTGAAGAACACCACAACGAGCCAGCCGCCGCACCAACGCGGATGCCGCCTTACCCAGCGGAGCAGCCACGTAGGGTTCCAGAGCCGCGCGGTCACACTCCCTCCAAGGCCCTCGATGCGTTCCGGACTCGCTCACGCGTCTCTTCGAGCACGGTCAGGCAGCTGACAACCTCTTCGGCCAACCGGGGTGAGACTCGGTCCACCAGCACGAGCGCGTTCTTCGACGAGACGTAGGCGTCCGCGAGGTACTTGTGCGCCGTCTCCAGGTCGCTCATCACCGAGGCAGCCATCAGGCGGCCGCCTTCTCCGGCTTGGCTCCCTGACCCGGTGCCGCCACACCAGTCGCACGGATCGACCATGCGAGCCGGCCGCGATCGCCGGGGCCCGAGTCGTCGATCCACGGCGTCGCGGTAATGCCGGAGAACTCGACGAGCGTGAACGGAGTGCCCGACTTGTTCTCCGGAGGCACCGGCTGCACCTTGGCCGACACCTTGACGTTGACGGACTTGTTGTTCTTGCCGGCCTCCGGATCGGCGTCAATCACAGCCACCGACCACACCGGCAGACCGGTCTCCTGATCAGTTGCCTGGGGTCGCGAGCCGTCCGGACGTCGCGCTGCGTCGTAATCGCCCACCGGCGCGAACTCGTCGATCAGATACGCGCCATGCGGAAACACATCACCGTGTCGCATCGGAATCCTGCGTTGGATCGCCATCTTCGTCTCCTCACTAGGTTGGCTAGTCATTTCGCTTGATAGGTCGAGCATGGCTAGGTTGGCTAGTGATGTCAAGCGCGGATGCACAACTTTCCTAGGTTGGCTAGTGATGTTGTGAGAAACTGGATCTGTGAGCCTCGACCCCGACGACCCGCGTCCGCCGTACCAACAGGTGGCGGCGGCACTTCGGGCTGCGATCCTGACGCGGAA
>JBOGDX010000293.1:0-4640 GCA_050743225.1 Actinomycetes bacterium
GCACCCCTGATGGGCTACCGCGCGACGGGTAGACTGGCTGGCCGCACGCCGGTCACTGTCGAGCCGGGGGTCTACCTCCCCGGCCGCGGAGGGGTCCGGATCGAGGACACCCTGGTCGTGGGTGATGGCGTGCCCGACCTGCTGACGACGACGCCGAAGGACCTCCGGGTCCTCTAGGACTGTGCAAAGGACCCTCGCGTGGCCACGACGAACGACCTCAAGAACGGCTTGGTGCTCAACCTCGACGGACAGCTCTGGTCGATCGTGGAGTTCCAGCACGTGAAGCCGGGCAAGGGCGGCGCCTTCGTGCGTACCAAGCTCAAGAACGTGCTCTCCGGCAAGGTCGTCGACAAGACGTTCAACGCCGGCACCAAGGTCGAGACCGCAACCGTCGACAAGCGCGACATGCAGTACCTCTACAAGGAGGGGTCGGACTTCGTGTTCATGGACACCCAGTCCTACGACCAGATGCATGTGCCGGCGGGCACGGTCGGCGACGGCGCCAAGTACATGCTCGAGAACCAGGACACGGTCGTGGCCATCCACGAGGGCACGCCGCTGTACGTCGAGCTGCCGGCCGCGGTGGAGCTGACGATCTCCTACACCGAGCCCGGGATGCAGGGCGACCGGTCGACCGGCGGCACCAAGCCGGCCACCCTCGAGACGGGCGCGGAGATCGCGGTGCCGCTGTTCATCACCACCGGCGAGAAGGTCAAGGTCGACACCCGCGACGGCTCGTACCTCGGACGCGTGACCGGAGCCTGATGTCCGCCCGCAGCAAGGCCCGCAAGCGGGCGCTGGACGTGCTGTTCGAGTCGGACCAGCGCTCGGTGCCGGTGCTGGAGACGCTGGCCGGCCGGGTGGCGGCGTCGGACCCGCCGGTGTCGGAGTACTCGGTCGAGCTCGTCGAGGGCGTGGTCGCCAACGCTGAGCGCATCGACGAGCTCCTGACGACGTACTCCCGGGACTGGCCCCTGGACCGGATGCCCGCCGTGGACCGCGCGATCCTGCGCGTCGCGACGTTCGAGCTGCTCTGGCGCGACGACGTGCCCGACCCGGTCGTGATCGACGAGGCGGTGTCGCTGGCCCGCGACCTGTCGACCGACGACTCGCCGGGCTTCGTCAATGGGCTCTTGGCGCGGCTGCTCGAGCTGAAGCCGACGCTGGCGCCGCAGGCGCCCCCGGCGTGAGGCGCTCTCGCTAGGCACCCAGCACTACATGGCCGCGGTCGCGCCCGGCGGCGGCCAGCTGCTCATCGAACGTGGCCAGAGCGGCGGCACCCACCTGCTCGGTGGTCAGCAACACGCAGCAGTCGGGCATCATGAGGCCGGTGCCGGCCCGCAGCGTGGCGAGGCGGACGGGGGAGTCAGCGGGCAGTGGCACCGATCGCACGCCCAGCCTCTGCAGGGCCAGGGCAGCTTGGTCGAGCCGGCCGGAGCGGGCCGGCGCCACGAGCACCTCGGCCAGGGTGACGGAACTGACCGCCAGCTCCTCGGCTGCGGCATCGAGCAGCAGGTTCCGGGCGCGGCCATGGTGCGCGTCCGTCCCGTCGAGATGAGCGATGAGCACGCTGGCGTCGAGGACGATCACTCCGGCCAGTCCTGGCGAAGCTTATCCAGGTAGCCCGGCCCGTAGACGCCCGTGAGCGCGCCGCCGGTCCGGGTGACGGCGCGCCTGCGCTCGGCCACGAGGGTCTCGTGCTGCTCGAGTGCGGCCCGGTGACCCTCCTCCACCAGGTGAAGCAGGAGCTTCCGTCGGTCGTGGCTGTCCTCGGGCCAGCGCTTCGCCGCGTCGTCCAAGGCCTTGGCGACGTCGGCCGTCTCGGTGATCATGTGGCGCGGGCGCGTGGTTGGCACGATGCTGAGTGTAACACCATCGAGTAGGTGTTGCACCTAGTCGATGGCGCGCCGGGCCTCCGGGTTGAGCACGCCCCACGAGATCAGCTGCTCGGTGAGCTGGCTCGGCGTCTCGTCGTAGATGACGGCCAGGGTGCGCAGGTCCTCCTGACGGATCGAGAGCACCCGCCCGTTGTAGTCCCCGCGCTGGGCCTGGATCGTCGCGGCGTACCGCGCCAGCGGACCGGCCTTCTCCGCCGGCACGACCTGCAGCTTCTCCAGGTCGATGATCAGCCGCGGCGGCGGCTCGGCGGCGCCCTGCGGAGTGCTGTCCGGCAGCAGCTCCGACACCGGCACCGCGTAGAAGTCAGCCAGCTCGGCGAGGCGCTGCACGGTCACCGCGCGGTCCCCCCGCTCATAAGAGCCGACCACGACCGCCTTCCAGCGGCCGTCGGACTTCTCCTCCACACCGTGCAACGAAAGTCCCTGCTGGGTTCGGATCGCGCGCAGGCGACCCCCGAGCGCTCGTGCGTATTCCGTCGGCATCTGTCGCTGCCCCCCTGCCGCGGTCACTGCTGGTGAACGCGGCGTCTCCATCGCCCCCGCAACCCGGGGACGGTGTCATATCGTCGTGACGCTTAGTGATGTTACTCAGCGTGACCGACGGTGTCCGGCGCTTGGCAACAATCGTCACCCGACACCGCACGTCGCGCGACCGGCCCGGCCCACGGCGCTGCTACCGTGACCGCCGACAGATGGACGTCCTTTAACGACCCGTCCGGTGAGGCGGGGAAGGAGGTCGGTTGGCGCATGACGCCTACCCACAGCACCGCGGCGCCGGTGAGCGCCCCCACCCGACGTACCGTCCTCGAGGCGGGCGACGTCTCCCGGGCCCTGACCCGGATCGCCCACGAGATCATCGAGCGCAACAAGGGCGCCGCAGACCTCGTCCTCCTCGGGATCCCATCTCGTGGCGTCCCCCTGGCGCACCGCCTCGCCGAACGCATCGCCGGCGTCGAAGACTCGTCGGTCCCGGTCGGCGCGCTCGACGTGACGATGTACCGCGACGACCTGCGGCTGCACCCGGCCCGGGCCCTCGAGCACACCGACCTGCCGCCCGAGGGCATCGAGGGACGCACCGTGGTCCTCGTCGACGACGTCCTGTTCTCCGGCCGGACGATCCGGGCCGCGCTCGACGCTCTCAACGACCTGGGCCGGCCCAGCCGGGTCCAGCTGGCCGTGCTGGTCGACCGCGGCCACCGGGAGCTGCCGATCCGCGCCGACTACGTCGGGAAGAACCTGCCGACCTCGACCGCAGAACGGGTCCGGGTCCTCGTCGAGGAGCGTGACGGCGCCGACAGCGTCTGCATCGAGACCCCCGCGGGCGTCGGGGAGGCGGGTCGGTGAACCCGCACCTGCTCTCCGCCGCAGACCTCAGCCACGACGACGCCCTCCTCGTGCTGGACACCGCCGAGGAGCTGGCCCGGCTCGCTGACCGGCCGATCAAGAAGCTGCCGACCCTGCGCGGCCGCACCGTCGTCAACCTGTTCTTCGAGGACTCCACCCGCACCCGGATCTCCTTCGAGGCGGCGGCCAAGCGGCTCTCCGCCGACGTCATCAACTTCTCCGCCAAGGGCTCCAGCGTCAGCAAGGGGGAGAGCCTCAAGGACACGGCGCTGACCCTCGAGGCCATGGGCGCCGACGCCGTCGTCGTGCGCCACTCCGCGTCCGGCGCCCCGCACCGGCTCGCCCACTCCGGCTGGATCCGGGGGGCGGTCGTCAACGCCGGCGACGGCACCCACGAGCACCCGACGCAGGCCTTGCTCGACGCGTTCACGATGCGCCGGCGCCTGAACGGGGGCGACCAGGGCACGGCCGGCGGCAGCGTCGGGTCCGACCTCGCCGGCCGCCGGGTGACCATCGTGGGCGACGTCCTGCACTCGCGGGTCGCACGTTCCAACGTCCTGCTGCTGCACACGCTCGGCGCCGAGGTCACCCTGGTCGCACCGCCGACCCTGCTCCCCGTCGGGATCGACAGATGGCCCTGCGCGACCTCCTACGACCTGGACGGCGAGCTCGCCAAGAGCGACGTCGTGATGATGCTGCGGGTGCAGCGAGAGCGCATGGGGGCCGCCTTCTTCCCCAGCGCCCGCGAGTACAGCCGCCGCTACGGCCTCGACGCGCAGCGCATGTCGCTGCTGCCCGACCATGCGATCGTCATGCACCCGGGTCCGATGAACCGCGGCATGGAGATCGCGGCCGAGGTCGCCGACTCCGCCCGCTCGACGATCGTGGAGCAGGTCGCCAACGGGGTGAGCGTGCGGATGGCCGTGCTCTACCTCCTGCTCTCCGGATCCTCCGAGGAGGTGGTGGCATGACCACCGGCATGAGTGCGTACGTCATCACAGGTGCCCGGCTCGTCGGCGGCGGGGCGACCGACCTGGTCGTCGAGGACGGCGTCATCACCGAGACGGGGTCCGGCCTGACCCGCCCTGGTGCCGAGGTCGTCGACGCCGACGGGCTGGTAGCCCTGCCAGGGCTGGTCGACCTGCACACCCACCTGCGCGAGCCGGGCCGCGAGGACGCCGAGACCGTGCTGACCGGTACCCAGGCGGCCGCGCGGGGCGGGTTCACCGCCGTGCACGCGATGGCCAACACCGACCCCGTCGCCGACACCGCCGGCGTCGTCGAGCAGGTCTGGCGGCTGGGCCGCGAGGGTGGCTACTGCGACGTGCAGCCGGTCGGTGCGGTCACCGTCGGGCTCTCCGGTCAGCAGCTGGCCGAGCTCGGGGCCATGGCCGACTC
>JBOGDX010000294.1:0-4639 GCA_050743225.1 Actinomycetes bacterium
GTCGTCCACAGCCGCATGGCGAGGGTCCTCATCCACATGTTCGCGACGGGAGGCCCGGTTCAACCGGGGCACGCACCAGTGTCCTCGTCATGGAAAGCAACGACCCCTTCGGCCAAGCTCCGTGGGGTGCCGTCGCAGCTCGGGTGCGTGCGACGGGGCCCAGCCGGCGCGTGACCTGGTCAGCGTTGCCCGCATCAAGGGCTCCAAGCGGCACGCGGTCGAGCATGTGATGAGCCTGACGTATGACGGGCCCACCCTAGTCGGCCTGCCCACCGGCGGGGGCGCTCGTCGGGCGTCACTACATGAACGAGCGGTGGTACGTCGACGACGAACCCACCACCCGTACGACCTTGACCCGGGCGCTGGCCTGCGCGGTGCTGGAGATGCCGGAGCTGCTGCACGCCCCGGTGTTGCCAATGGACGAACTGCTGCTCGACCCGCTGCAGGAGCAGCACCGGTACTTCTTCCGGGACGTCGCCGCGTTTCACCAGATGGAGAGCGGCTCGCTCTCGATGAATGGCCTTCCAGTAGCCCTCAACTTCGAGCTCGAGCGGCGGGCTGCCCTCTTCGGCATGACGCTGGACCAGTACGTGATCGCGATCCTGGGCCACCTCGCCTGGCGCACCCCGTTCGCCGAGGACCTCGAGCCCTGGGACGGCTGGGTCCCTCCGGAGGAGGCCTCAGTGGTCCCACTGCGCCCGACGAACGGGGAGGGCACACTTTGAGTGTGGACCCACTCGCCACACCACGCGCACCGATCCTGGCCGAGCCACTCACGTCGCTGGCGGCATACCTCGACCAGTTCCCTGTGGAGACAGACCACCCGCAGTACGAGGTCGTCGACGGTCAACCCGTCGTGAGCCCCTCCCCGGGAGGTGCCCACCAGCGCTGCGTCCGCGTGATGCTGCTCGCTCTGGATGCGGCCTGCCCGCCTGGTCACGAGGTGATGGTGGCGCCCTGGGACTGGGTGCTCTGGGAGCTTCCGCGTCTCACGATCCGGCAGCCGGACCTGCTGGTGGTGCGGTCGGAGCTCGCGACCGAGCCGAGGCTGACGGGACCACCGTTGCTGGCCGTCGAGATCCTTTCGGCCGGATCGTTCGAGCGCGACGCGGTCACCAAGCGATCGGAGTACGCCCAGGCCGGCCTGGACGACTACTGGGTCGTCGATCCACCGTCCGGTGAGGTGTTCGTGCACCGCCGCGTGGGCGACGAGCTGCGGCTCCGGAAGGTCCTTGACGCATCGACAGCCGTGACCGTCGACCTCCCGTTCGCCGTCTCGCTCCACCTCGGTCGCAGCGGAGGGTGACCGTCAGGACGGCGACGGTGCTTGACTCGTACCCATGAGGTACGTGGAGGTCCGGCGCCACACCGACAACGACGGCGACCAGCTCAGCCCGGCGGGCGTCGCGGCGGCCGGGGAGATCGGGAGCTCCGGGCTGCACCCGCCGTACGTGCTGTTCGTCTCGAGCGGCGCGGCCCGCGCGACCCAGATGCTGGAGATCCTGCGCTCGGCCGTGGGCCAGAAGGATGTCCCCCTCGTGGCCGAGCCAGGGCTGCGGTCGGTGGTCGAGGACCGGTGGCGGGAGGCAGCGAAGGCCGCGGGCAGCAGCGACGTGGAGGCGATCCGGCGGGTCGACCCGGACCTGGTCGAGAAGGAGAGCTTTCTGCTCGCCTCCGCGCTGCGCGGGGTAGTCGACCGGCTGCCCTTGGGCGGGCGCGCGCTCGTCGTCGGGCACAGCCCGACCAACGAGGCTGCGGTGCTCGGGCTGACCGGGCACCACGTACCGCCCCTGGGCAAGGGTGAAGGTGTCCTGTTGGTGGAGGACGAGGGCAAGTACGCGGTGATGGAACTGCCCTGAGCCCGCCGCGAGCGCGGCAGGGCCGGCCTACGGCGCTGCGAACTCTTCGGAGTGCCCGCGCACGACCGCGCTGTTGACCTGTGAGAAGTTCAGCGAGGCGAGGTTGACCACGTTGAACATCAGCGTGCACGGCGACACCTCCGGCTCACCGACCTCGCTGAGGTTGCCCTCCACGCAGTTGGCGTAGTGATGGTGCGCGCCCATCAGGTGTCCCAGCTCGTGTGCGAGCACCTTGGCCGTGCCGTTGCGCTGCAGCGGATCCGCCTGCTCGGTCGGACCGAAGTCCTCACCGACCGCGAAGGCGTGGTTTGCGAACCGGACGCCGCCGATGCAGTCGGCCAGCCCGGCGACCGCGGTGTTGCCCCCGGCCTGGATGTCCTTGCTCGTGAAGACGTAGACCAGGTCCGCGTCCGCGGGCAGGACCCCGCCGAAGCGAGCCTTGGCCTGGTCGATCAGGCCCTGCGCGTCGTCGCCGCTGAACGTCACGGCCTCGTACGACACGGCACGCAGGGTGACGCCGAGCGGTGCGTACGACGTCGCCGCGGTGGTGAAGATCTCGGATGCCCGGGCCACCGACGGCCCATCCACCAGGACACGCACGGCGAGGTCGAGCTGGGGAGGACCGAATAGGTACGACGGCGAGGCGGCGGCCGGCACGGCCTCCAGGCAGTCCTGCTCCTCGTCGATCGGGGCCGAGCCGCTGGCCGACCGCACGAGGGCCGCTCGTCCGTCGTACGACGCGCCCGGCGTCACGGTGAAGGGCTGTACCCGAACCTCGTACGTCCCGGCCGGCACCCCGTCGATGACGACGGACTCGTTGCTGCTCGGCGTCGCGGAGCGGGCGACCTCTGAGCCGTCCGGGCCGTAGACGAACAGGTCCCAGTCGTCGCCCTCGGCGCCGGTGACCGCGACGGAGACGTCCTGGTTGCTCTTGGCGCTCACGTCGAGCAGGAAATGGTCACACGTCGGGTCGGCCGCGCCAACGCAGGCGGCCGGGTTCGACGCGGTGGCCGAGCCGGTCCAGGTGGTCGACTTCGAC
This sequence comes from Actinomycetes bacterium, assembly GCA_050743225.1. GTDB lineage: Bacteria > Actinomycetota > Actinomycetes > JACCUZ01 > JACCUZ01 > JBOGDX01. Next base: position 2,899 of record JBOGDX010000294.1, read on the forward strand.
TTGCCGCCGACGGCGCCGGTCGCGGGTGTCGCGGCCATTGCTACGGCCGGGGTGACGAGAGCGGCGGCCAGCACCGCCACGCCGAGGAAGGTCGATCTGCGCATGCCGGTCCGCCTTCGGTCCGCAAAAGGGGTCGAAGTGTCCTATTTCACGCGCAGCGATGCCCCAAACCCTCGAAAGACGAGGAAGAGGTGACTGCGGAGCGGGTCAGGGCGCGGGCGGGATGTTCTGGTTGTGGCGGAACACGTTCTCGGGGTCCCACACCCGCTTCAGGGCCTGCAGGCGGGCGTACCTCTCCGGGCCGAACGCCGCCGCCACCCGGCCGCCCCCCTCCTCGCCGATGAAGTTTAGGTAGACCCGGCCGGTGGTCCAGGGCTTGAGAGCCGTCGCGATCGAGCGCGTGTAGGCGATGTTGCTCGCGTCGTCGGCGGGGTCGGTCCACACCGAGAGGTAGTGCATGTTCCAGGGTGCGTGCCGCTCGCCGAAGGCCGTGGCGCCTTCCGGGACTCGGGCGGCCGCCCCACCCCCGGCCATCAGCACGACCTGCGAGAGCGGCGACACCGGACTGGTCGCGAGGTCGACGAGGGTGTCGACGGCCGCGCCGGGCAGCTCGCCCAGGAAGTCGGCGCTCCAGTGGTTGCGCAGTCCCGGCTCGTTTCCCTCGTCCAGCATCTGCTGCACCCCGACATAGGGCATCGGCTCGACCATCACGACCGCCGGCGGGCCGAACTCGAGGAGCGGGGCCAGCACCTTCTCACCCTCCTCGACCGGACCCGCGTAGCAGAGGACCACGCCGATGACCGGGTGGCCGCGGGCCGGCTCGGGCACGAAGTCGGCCGGCGGCGCCGTGATGAAGGCGACCGCGCTCCCGACCTCGTCCGGCGCCTCGAGCATGAAGTCGCGCCAGAAGCGGACGAGCTCCCGCCCCCGAGCGGCGGGGTACAGCAGCATGCCGCCGAGCACGATCGGACCGATCTCGTGCAGGCGCAACGTGAACCGGGTGACGATGCCGAAGTTCCCACCGCCCCCGCGTATCCCCCAGAACAGCTCGGTGTTCTCGGTCTCCGACGCCGTGACGACGCTCCCGTCGGCGGTGACCACCTCGGCCTCCACGAGGCTGTCGCAGGTGTAGCCGAGCTTGCGCTCGAGCCACCCGCTGCCGCTGCCGAGGGCCAGGCCGCCGATGCCCGTCGATGACACGCGGCCGCCGGTCACGGCCAGCCCGTGTGCCTGGGTGGCCGCGTCCACCTGGCCCCAGGTCGCCCCGGCGCCGGCCCGGAGCGTCCGTCGCCCGGGGTCGACCTCGAGGTCCGTGAGCCGGCGCAGGTCGACGCACATCGCTCCGTCAACGACAGCGGAGCCGGTGACCCCGTGCCCACCGCCGTAGACCGACACCGGCAGTGCCTGCGCCCGCGCGGAACGGAGGGCGGCGACCACCTCGGCCGTGTCGCGGCACCGGGCGATCACCAGAGGCCGTCGGTCGATCATGCCGTTGAAGACGCGCCGGGCCTCGTCGTAGCCCGGGTCGCCCTCACGGAGGGCCTCGCCGTGGAAGCCGGTGATCTCGACCTGGCCGTGCGTGATGTCCGTCATCGCGGGTCCCCTTCACATCCGCCGCCTGCCCTTCCGCCCACCCTGCGCGCGTCGGGTGCGACGGGCAAGTGGACGAAGGGCGGGATTCCGACGGGACCGGTCCGCGACCAACGCCCGAGCGATCCGGACCTCGACCAGCCCCCGAGGC
>JBOGDX010000295.1:0-4612 GCA_050743225.1 Actinomycetes bacterium
CAAGTACGCCAATAACGGCAGGCCGAAGGTCTCCAGGACGAGCGCTTCAACCTCCCCTATAGCGGGGGCCGTGCTTGGGTCCGCTGGATTAGCCATGACTGACCGTATCGACACAGCAGGGGTAGTAGTACTTGCAATTGGCGCGGTTGTCGACGGTGGTGGGCCCGCCGAACCACCAGCCGGTGAGGTGGTGGCCGTGGCCCATTGGATCGGCCGGTCGCAGTAGGGCACCACGCAGCGGTCGCCGTCGCGGCCGATCATCGCGAGCTTCTGGGCGGCGGTGAAGCACCGGCGGTCGCCGGGTGACGACGATCGCTTCGGGTCCTACCCCGAGATCCCCGAGCCGGGCGGATCAACTGTGACTCTCAGGTCCGGATCGTCGCCCTCAATCAGCACGGCGAGATCGTCGCCCTCGACCAGCACTGCGAGATCTCGACGTGGCGTTCGCCAGGCAGAAGCCCCGCCGGAGACCCTGACCGAAGGTCCGGCCTGCCACCACCCACCCATTCGGCGGGGCGGGCCTCCGTATGCTCTCCTCCGTGATGCACGGGAGCACCGGCTACCGGAACGGCTGCCGCTGCCCGGTGTGCCGGGCCGCGAACGCCGACTACGCCCGTGCGGCCCGCGCCCGCCGCGCCGAGCGCCTCGCGGCAGGCTCGTCGGTTGAGCACGGAACCGCGTCGACGTACGTCAACCACGGGTGCCGCTGCGGCCCCTGCAGCGAGGCTCAGTCCGAGCGGCTCAAGCGGCGGGACCGGTCGAGGTCGTGAAGGCCCCAGACGACCTGCCCGGCCGCATCCTTCTGACCATCGGCGTCGCCATGTCGGCCACCGTGGTCGCGCTGCTCATCGTCCTGGTCTTCGGGTAGCGGCCGGAGGTCGTCGGCCCACTCGGCGAACATGTAGTTCATGCCGGGGGCGACGGTGTAGCGGATGACCGCGCGCCAGCGGCCCTCGAGCCGGTACTGCTGCAGGAGCTGCGCGGGTCGCCAGTGGCCGTCGTGCTCGACGAGGACGTGGGTGGCGGGCAGGGCTGCACCCGCTGCGTGTGCCGCATCGCAGTTCGCGTAGTAGGCGGAGCCACCGGAGCTGGAGCCACCACCCGACGGCTCGGATCCGGCCGAGGAACGGCCGGATGACGTCTCGCAGGCGACGCCGTCGCCGTCCCGGTCCAGGCTTCGGGAGTAGCCGGGCTCGCCTCGATGCAGCGGCGCTTTGCCCGACCCAGGTCTGCATCGGCGTGCCGCTCGACGAACTGTCTGCCCGTCGCCCTAACGTGTACGGCGTGGCCGACCCCAACGATGACAAGGGATACGTCGACCTGCTGCTTTCAGGGATTAGGAGGATCAAGGAGTTCGAGCCTCAGCTGGGCAAAGGCAGGTCGGTGTCCCTAGACGAGTTCTCCGAGATCTACGGGGATGATCCCCTGTATCACTGGGTGGGGTTTGACTCGCCCATGATGTACGCCGCCCACCGCACGGCCGGGGCGATGACCTCCATGTACCGGAACCTTGGAAGCGGTTGTGAGAACTTGTTCAAGCAGGTCCTCCGAGATCAGCTAGGCCTCACCGAGGATGACATCAAGTGGACGTACGTGGCGACCAGCGAGGAGGTCGGCTCCTTCGCCGGTCAGGAATCGCCGCTAATCGACTACAGCAATGTGACCGATGTTGCAGGCGCCGCCGAAGATCTTGAGTCACCGGAACCGAGCAAGGCCAAGTCCAGGAGCAAGAGCAACACGCTAGATGGGCGGATAGACGTTTCAGCCATCACGGTCCCCGAACGGGTCGAGGTCGTTAAGAGCTGGCTAGAGGAGCTCCGCAAGGGTCAAGGCGTTGTGTGGGACCCGTTGGGGGCCGTCTTCGAGGTCCGACAGGGATATAAGAGCATGGACAGCAAGCGCCAGGCGGCCGACATCGCCAACGCTTCCCAGGCGCTCCAGCGCCAGCGAATGCCTGTGCTTGTGGTTATGTCAAAGCAGATCGACGATGTCCTGGTACGCCGGTATCGAGCCAGCGGTTGGGGGCTCCTCAAAGGCGACAATGAGATCGACGATCCGCTTCTGAGCACATTCGCGTTCTTCGAGCAGATCTTGGGCTACGACCTCGTATCCTTCTTCGAGCGAAACCACGAGACCATGCGCGCCGAGGTCGAGGCAGTCTTGCGAACGATCTTGGGAGCCGCTAAGTGAGCAAGTACCAGAATGCCCACCTCACCTTCAAGGGCAACTTGGGCGTAGGTAGGCACGGCTGGCTGCGCTTGACGCCCGCGTACTCGATCGGCCTTGTCCGCGAGCACGTTGCCGCGCTTCCGCCTGGCTCCGTCGTCACCGATCCATTCTCCGGTACAGGAACGACTGCGCTCGCGGCTGTTGAGCACGGTCTTTGCGGCCAGGCGCTGGACGTCAACCCGTTCCTGATCTGGCTCGGCAATGTGAAGACTCGACGCTACCAAGAGATGGATCTCCGATCGGCGCTCGACGCGCTCCCAGTAATCACCTCGTCCGCTCGGGAGGTCTGCGGCTTATCCGATCTCTGGCAACCCCGTCTCGCCAACATCGAGCGTTGGTGGTCCCACAGTCGGCTTGAGGCGTTGAAGGCCATCCGTTGGGTGCTTGACCAGCGACAGTCGGACGCTGTGCGTGACCTGCTCGACGTCGCCTTTTGTAGGACGTTGATCGACGTCAGCAACGCAGCGTTCAACCACCAGTCTATGTCGTTCAAGAACGTCGCCCCGGATGTCGCCCGGTTGTTCGAGGTTGATGAGGCTTCTGCTGTGATCGAGCAGTACTCCAGAGAGGCCTCTGACATTCTGATCACCGCTGCAGCCGGTCTTCCAGGGCGAGCCGCCATCCTGCTCGGCGACTCACGCGACATGCAGGCCCCAGGCCTGGAACCCGCCGATCTGCTCTTCACGTCGCCGCCCTACGCCAACCGGATGAGCTACATCAGGGAGCTCCGGCCGTACATGTACTGGCTCCATTTCCTGGATCTCGCCAGCGACGCTGGCGAGCTCGATTGGACTGCGATTGGAGGCACGTGGGGCACTGCCACCAGCCGTCTCCTGTCCTGGAGTTCAAACGAACCTCTGCCAATACAGAATGAGATCGACTCGGTGTGCGAAGGCATTGCTCTTGACGGTGGTAAGAACGGTCCCCTCCTGTCGGCCTATGTTCACAAGTACTTCGTGGACATGTGGGAGCACTTCCAGGCCGCCTACAAGCACGTCAAGAGCGGTGGCCGTGCCACGTACATCATCGGGAACAGCACCTTCTACGGGCACGTCGTTCCAGCCGAGCAGTGGTACAGAGAGATGTTGCTCGAGGCCGGCTTCCACTCGGCTACCGTGGAGGCGATTCGCAAGCGCAACTCCAAGAAGGAGTTGTTCGAGTTCGACGTCTCGGCGATGCGTCCATGACCTACTTCAAGCGCGAGAAGCCCAAGTTCGGCCTCTCGCTCCAGCGCGGAACGCCTGACGTGCCTGATGACGCCCGCTACCACCTGCTCGTTGACGGTGAGATCGTTTACTCCACGTCGGTGCTGGCATCAGCCGAGATCGAGTACGAAGAGGTTCTTGCTGCGAGAAGCGCTCCAGCTCGAGACATCCTTGCGAAGGAACGGGCGCATTTCGCCATCGAGTCCGTGAGATCCGACAGCTTCGCCCGGAGGGCGGCCTCGGCTCGAAAGCAAGGCGGTCGCGGCGGTCGAGGCGGCGTGTAACCCGACTTCCCAGTCTCCATTCAAGCCGCAGTCGGTCGTTGACTGGTCTCGCGTCGTGGCCGAGTCTAGTGGCGCGTTGCCCGTCCTGCTGGATGCGCTAATGCACTGACATTGGGACGCTACGCGGAGTCAGCGGACGGAACGGGTGCACCGTTCATGTCGTCCTGGAGCATCGCAGCGACGATGCGCGTCGCATCCTGGCTGCTGAGATCGGTCATTCCCATCTGAAACAGAACGGACGCAAACCCCGTCTCGATCTGTCGCGCGTTGACGAACTTCCAGAACAACGGCTTTGACGGTTCGTGCTGGACCTGGAATGGAATCACGGTCCGAAAGTTGTATGTCCCACCCGGCCATGGTGCCTCGGCGCGACTTCGAGGCTTGTAAGGATCGCCGGTGACCAGCCCGGTCGCGGTGTAGCCCCGTCCGCCAACCCAAAAGAGCAAGTGATCGCCAACTTGAACTCGACGATCCGCGCCGGTGCGCGAGGCCGTGGTCACAGCAAACAGGCCGACCTCCTTGCAGAGGTCCCAGTTGCGTGGTTGAGACCGCGAAATGGAGCACAGGAACCACCCCATCCTGCCCTCCCTCACGATCGGGCTACAGCATTCACGAGCCCACCCTGCCAGGGCCACCGCATCCAGTCGAGCCTCGAGCCATCCGGTTGCTCGCCAACACGCTGCCTGGTTGGCGACCCTGATGTGGCTCGCCCTCGTAGCGGTGAAGGCCCTTCGAGTGGCCAAGGTGAACCCACAGACGACGCTCGCAATCCTCGGCACCTCCGAGATCATTGGCGTCGCCTTCTTCGTGCTCCTCTCGGCGGTGCCCATCCTTTTGCTGTCCCTCGGGCTATTGGCTTGGTCCTTGGTTTCGGCCTCACGGTGAACACCACCC
>JBOGDX010000296.1:0-4608 GCA_050743225.1 Actinomycetes bacterium
GGGTCGGCGTCCAGCGCGGCCGCGTAGTGCCCGGCCGCGGCAGCCATGTCCCCGGTGGTCCGGGCCAGCTCACCGAGGTGGAAGGCCGCGAAGGCGTAGGTGGCGGCGCTGCTGCCGGCGGCGTCGCGGGAGAGCCGCATCAGCCGGGCGGCCTCGGGCAGGTCGCCCCGCAGCTCGGCGGCGTATGAGAGCCGGGCGAAGGTCGCCGGGCCGGGCTCCAGGTTGTCGGCGCGGTGCGCTGCCCGGCGGGCCGGCCCGTAGCGGCCCAGCTCGGTGAGCGCGTCGGAGCGGATCGCGTGGGCGGCCGCGCTGTAGCCGTTGGCGGCGATCGCCTTGTCGACGGCCCGCAGAGCGGCGGTGAAGTCGTGGCGGGCTGCGGCCAGTGAGGCCCGGGCGGTCAGCATCACCGAGTCGCCGGGGGCGAGGCGCGCGGACCGGTCCACCGCCTCGTCGGCCCGGGAGTAGTACGTGGGGTCGGCGGTGACGCGCGCCTGCTCGACGTACGCGAGCGCCAGGGTCGACCATGCGCGGTGGTCGCGAGGGGTCGTGCGCAACCGGGCCTGCAGCGACTCGATGTCGGTGGCAGGGGCGCCGCGGCCGGCCGCTCGCACGCGCGAGGCGTCGGTGCCGGGGTCGTTCTGGGCACCGGAGCCGCCCAGCACGATCGCGGCGACCAGCGTGAACGCGACGGCGAGTGCGAGCGCGGTGGCCGTCACGAGTGCGGGGCGGAGCAGTCGTCCCACGGGTCCCTCTCGGTCTCCTGTGCTGCCGGGCGTTGGACGGAGCCGCCCAGCGCCCGGCAGCGTTCGGAGCACTACGCCGTGGCCGGCGCGGTGCTGGTCTTGCGCGTCGTACGGGCAGCGGCGGCACCGGCCACGATGGCCAGCGCGCCGAGCGCGATCAGCGACACCTCACCGGTGGGGAAGCCACCGTCGCCGCCGGTGCCCTTCGTCCCGCCGGCGGGCAGCGCCGAGCCGGACTGGGCCGGCGGGGCGTCCTTGGTGATGGAGCCGCTGTGCGGCAGCGCGACGTAGGGGAAGTCGCTGCCGAACTGGGTGTCGTTGGCGTTGACACCGTCGCCGAGGTCGTTCGGCATGTTCTGCAGCTCGCCACCCACGACCTGCAGGGCGATGTCCACGACGTCGTCCTGCAGCCGGCGCCCGTTCGGGAAGCCGTTCTTGTCCCCGCCGAGCACGCCGAGCCGGTTGAAGGTCTGGCCGTCCTGCCACACGGTGTTCAGGCGCAGGTACTCAGCCGCCCGCTCCTTGCCCCGCGGGTTGTTGATCGAGGGCACGCCCTTGAGGAAGACCTGCGCGATGTCGGTCCGGTCCTCGACCGGTGCCTTGGTCCCGCACACGGCGTTCAGCGTGGCCGCGAGCTCGGAGTTCAGGACGAACGGCAGCGCCGCCGCGTCCTTGCGCGGCTTGAGCGAGTTGAACGTGTCCTTCACGTGGTAGGGGATCACGACCTCGTTCACCAGCGCCTGGCCGAGGCGTGAGACCTGGCGGTAGTTGCCGTTGGAGTTCTTGCGGTCCGTGTCGCTCCAGATGCCGACCACGGACCGGCCGTTCGCGATGAGGTCGCGGCGCGGGACCTGGAGGGCCAGGGTGTTCACGTTGAACCCGGCGAGGCTGTCGTGACCGGCCTCGGTCGCGCAGTCGCCGCCGTAGAGGACGTCGAACACCCGCAGGTCGAGGAAGAACGGGTCCTCGGACTGCCCGGCGAAGGACTTGCGGCCGGCGCCCTGGAAGTCGGTGACCGCGGCGTCGCGCAGCGCGTTGTAGTTGGGCATCGACGCGTCGCCGACGTGCGAGGGGGCGACCGGGGCGTTGTTCAGCACGCGCCGTACGTGGTCCTTGCCCTTGCGCGGCTTGATCCGGTACAGGTCGTAGGTCTGGCGGAACAGCAGGTTCTCGTCGGTGAGCGACGTGACCGGCCCGTTGTTGTAGAGGAAGGTGCCGTTGCCGGTGAAGCTGTCCGACGGCTTGGGCGTGCGGGCGTCGCGGAACTTCCACCGGTAGATCACGTCCGGCTTGGCGTCGTAGTCGTTGTCGATGTTGACGTCGTAGTGCGCGTCGGTGGCCCACGGGTAGAAGTTCGGCCCGCCACCGGGCTCCTCGAACGGGGTCCAGCTGGCGACGATGTTGACGTGGCCCTGGGTCGGGTCACCCGCCGGGCTCACGAACGCGTACAGGTCGGTGTTGTCGTAGGCCGGCTGCCCGGCGATCGCCGGCGCCTCGCGGTGGCTCGACGCGGTGGCTCCGCCGGGCGCGAGACCGGCGAGCCCACCGCCCACCAGCAGCGTGCCGGTTCCGAGCAGGGCCGTGGCGCGCACCCTCGTGGCTCGTCTCGACTGAGACATCTTTGCCCCTCCTTCAAGGGATAGGTCGCCTGTGACGAACGTCACGGGCTTGTCCGTCGGTCATCCGGAGCGGCGGGGTGCTCGGATTGGGACCCCGCCGCTCCGGAACCCGGATGTCAGGCCGTGCTCGGCCGTGCCACCCCTGTGCGACGGGCGAGTCCGGCCGCCGCGATCAGCAGCAACCCACCCAGTGCGACGACTGCCACGCTGCCGGTCGGGAAGGTCCCGGCCGGGCCGCGGCCGTCGCCGCCGGTGAGCAACGTCTCCCCGGACTTGGCCGGCGGGGACGACTGCTCGACCGAGCCGGAGTGCGGCAGGGCGAGGTACGGGAAGTCGTCGTCGAACCCGGACGCGTTCCTGTCGACCGCGTCACCGAGGTTGTTGGCGTTGCCGATCAGCTCCCCGCCCACCACCTGCAGAGCGATGTCGACGACGTCGTCCTTGAGCCGGCGCCCGTTCGGGAAACCGTTGAGGTCCCCGCCGATGACGCCGAGCCGGCTGAACTTCTGGCCGGTGAACTTGTTGACGTTCAACCGCAGCTGCTCGCTGGGTGCCTGCAGGTTGTTCGGCAGGTTGACGCCGGGCACGCCCTTGAGGAAGACCTGCACCAGGTCCTGGCGGTCCGTCAGGTTCGGGACGGCGACGCCGCAGACGTTCTTGAGCAGGTAACCGAGCTCGGGCTCCAGCACGAACGGCAGGGCCGCACCGTCCTGTGTCGGGTCGATGGCGTTGAAGGTGTCCTTCACCTTGTACGGGACGACCACCTCGTTGACGAGGGGGTTGCCCAGCCGGGACACCTGGACGTACGCACCGCTCGCGTTCTTGCGCGAGGTGGTGCTCCAGACGCCAATGACCGGCTCGGTGCCGACGTCGGGCCCCTTGACCAGCTGCTGCTTGGGCACCTGGATGGCGAGGGCGTTGACGTTGTAACCGTTGAGCGTGTCGTTGCCGATCTCCTTGTTGCACGTGCCCTGGTCTCCGTAGAGGAGGTCGAACACCCGAAGGTCGAGGAAGAACGGGTCCTCCGACTGGCCGGCGAACGAGCGCGACGTCCCGTCCTGGTGGGTGAACGCGGTGACGGCCGCGTCCTGCAGCTCGTCGTAGTCGGGCATCGAGACGTTGCCGACGTGCGACGGGGCGACGGGCGCGTCGTCCAGGAGCAGCGTGCTGGCGCCGCCCTCACCGATCAGCGTGAGGTCGTACGTCTGGCGGAACAGCAGGTTCTCGTCCGTGAGGGACGTGACCTGCCCGTTGTTGTAGAGGAACGTGCCGTTGCCGCTGAAGCTGTCTCCTTCGCTGGGGACGCGGGCGTCGGTGAAGGTCCACCGGTAGGTGAGGTCGGCCTTCGCGTCGTGGTCGTTGTCGATGTGGACGTCGTACGCGGCGTCGGTCGCCCAGGGGTAGAAGTTGGGTCCGCCGGCAGGCTCCTCCATCGGGATCCAGTTGGCGACGATCGTGACGCTGCTGGCGCGGTCGGGGCTGACGAACGCGTACACGTCGGTGTTGTCGTACTTCGGCAGGTCGGTGATCCCCGGGGCCTCCCGGTGGCTGGACGCGGTGGCACCGCCGGGCGAGAGGCCGGCCAGGCCGGCGCCCACGAGGACCGCCCCCGCACCGGTCAGAGCTCCGATGCGAAGTCGGCGGGACGTACTGCGCTGTCGGGTCATGATGCCTCCACTGGGGAAAGTGGGATCTGAGCTGTGACGGACGTCACATCGCCTCGTTCGGTCAGCCTTGATCGGCGGTTTGCCGCCGTCCAGCGCCGATCGGCCGGCCGCCCGCGAATAAATGGGGCACCGTGGTGGACCCGTCACGATCAGCAACTGCCCGCCGGTCTGGGACGTAGGCTCTGCCGCCGTGAGCCCGCCTCCCGTGCCGACGCCGACGACCCGGTGGCGTTGCCGCAGCTGCGGGAACCTGACCCGGTTCGACGTCACGCGGGCCGCCCGGACCCGGGAGTTCGTGCACGTCGACCTCGCGGGCGAGCCGGTCGCGGAGGAGCGCGAGGTGCTCGAGGAGAGGGTCGAGTCGGTGCGGTGCCGCTGGTGCGACGGCGTCGACACCGTCGAGCTGGTGCCGCGCCCGTCGGCGGGGGACGCGTGACCGAGGAGCCCAGCTGGGAGGGGCCGCTGCCCGAGCCGGTCCGGCTGCGCGTGGTCGCCCTCGCGTCGGACACGCTGGGCTCGCTGCCGGACGACGAGGTGCCGGCCGCCTTGAAGACCTACCGCAGCTGGGCGCCGGCCCAG
>JBOGDX010000297.1:0-4602 GCA_050743225.1 Actinomycetes bacterium
GACCTGGACGGTGCGGGCCCTGGCCCCGCAGTCCGCCGCCGTGGACCGGTCCGTCGTGGCCGAGAAGGGCCAGGTCGCCGAACTCGAGGTGGCCATCTGACCCCGCGCTGATCATGCACTTTCGGGGATCTTGAGGAACCGCGCAGGTCAGCGCTCCCGCCCCGTACCGTCGATCATGCACTTTTGGGGATCTTGGGCGGGCGCGAGAGCATGCCGCCCGTGCGTTGGTCCTGGCTGGTGGCCGTCGGGCTCGCGGCTGGTGCGGGGGTCGCCTGCACCGCGCCCTCACCGTCGTACGACGGGCGACGTACCGCCGTCGGCGACCCGCCGCCGCCCGGACGGGCCTTCGCGGCCCGGGTGGACCGCGTTGTCGACGGAGACACCATCGTCGCGACGCGGGGCGGTCGCGCCCTGCGCGTCCGGTTGATCGGCGTGGACGCCCCCGAGTCGGTGCAGCCGGACATGCCGGTCGAGTGCTACGGGCGGCGGGCAGCCCGAGAGCTGGCGACGCTGCTGCCGGCGGGGACGCGTGTGCGCGCGGCCTACCAGCCGGGCGGCCGGCGGGATCGATTCGGCCGTGAGCTGTGGGATGTCTGGCGGCGCGACGGCACGTTCGTGCAGGCCGAGCTGGTTCGGCGCGGCGGTGCCGAGGCGCGGGCGTACCCGCCGCACACCGATCACGCCGAGGCTCTTGACGCAGTCGAGCGCGAGGCCCGGGCGCAGATGGTCGGGCTCTGGGGCGCCTGTTGAGCAAGATCCCCAAACGTGCATGATCGACAGGGAAGGGGAGGGGCGCTGAGCTGCGCCTTTGCGCAAGATCCCCGAAGCTGCATGATCAACGGCGAAGCGAGCGTGGGTCAGTAGACGAGGGCCTGGGCGCCCTCGGCGAGGGTCTCCTGGACGAAGACTGGCGCGCCGGCGATGCGTACGCCGGGAAGGACGTCCGGACCCGTCAGCGACCGGCGCGCCGCGCACTGCGAGCACACCGTCACGGTCCCCGCCTCGAGCACCGTCGCGAGCAGGTCCTGTAGTGGGGCGGCCTCCGGCAGCTCGAACTGCGCCGCCCGGCCGGGTAGAGCCAGCCAGGTCGCCTCACCGGTCAGCCACAGCGAGACGGGGATGCCGGACGCGGCGGCCACCGCCGCGACGGTGAACGCCTGGGAGCAGCGCTCGGGTGCGTCGAGGCCGGCGGTGGCCTTCACGACCAGGGAGCGGGCCATGCGCGCACAGTAGACTCGCCGCGTGCTGGAGGCCGTCATCGTCGCCGTCCTCGTCGCCGCCTTCCTGGCGGTGGCGGGCCTGGCCGGCTTCACCGTCTACCGCCTCTGGACCGGCACCGACCAGCAGGAGCGCTGACGGTGGAGATCCGCCCGGACATGGCTGCGCAGGTCATCCCGGTCTCGTGGCTGCTGGGCACCTGGCGGGGGGTAGGCGTCGGGGGCTACCCGTCGGTCGAGGGGTTCCGGTTCAGCCAGGAGATGACGTTCTCCGAGCTGCCCGGCAAGCCGTTCGTGCACCACCTCAGCCGCAGCTGGCTGCTCGACGACGACGGCAACGAGGTCCGCCCCCTCGCCCAGGAGACCGGGTACTGGCGGCCCGAGGCCGACGGCTCCCTCGAGCTGCTGCTCACCCACCCCACGGGTTTCGTGGAGATCTACCTGGGTCGCGCGGACGGGGCGAAGATCGAGCTGCAGACCGACGTCGTCGCCCGGACCGAGACCGCGAAGGAGTACACCGCCGGCCACCGGCTCTACGGCCTCGTCGACGGCGAGCTCATGTGGGCGTACGACATGGCGGCGGTGGGCCAGCCGCTGCAGCCTCACCTGTCCGCAACGCTCAAGAGGGCCTGACGGTGACCAGAGCCGAGCCTCTGCACGAGACGCTCCGGGCCAGGGGCTACCGCATCACGCCGCAGCGCCAGCTCGTGCTCGACGCCGTGGTCGCGTTGCAGCACGGCACCCCGGACGAGATCTGCGCCGAGGTGCAGCGGGCGGCGAGCGGGGTCAACCTCTCGACCGTCTACCGCACCCTCGAGCTCCTCGAGGAGCTCGGCCTGGTGACGCACGCACACCTCGGCCACGGCCCGCCGACCTACCACTCGGCGACGGGCGACGACCACCTCCACCTCGTCTGCCGGGTCTGCGGGTCCGTCACCGAGACTGACGTGGCTCTCGCCGACGCGCTCGTGCAGCGGCTCTCCGAGCGGCACGGCTTCGAGACCGACGTGGCCCATTTCGCCATCTACGGCCGGTGCAGAGGATGTACGTCGTGACCAGCCCCCTCCTCGCTCGTCCCGGCGCGGTGCCGGCCGACCCGCCGGACGCCGGCGTGGCCGCGCACTACGGCGACCCCTTCCGCGAGCAGCGGTTGCTGGCAGACGGTGTCGCGGCGGCGGACCTGTCCCACCGGCCGGTCCTCCGGGTGAGCGGTCCGGACCGGCTGCCCTGGCTGCACTCGTTGACGACCCAGCAGCTCGAGCACCTCGCCCCGGGGGTCGCCACCGAGGCCCTCGTCCTGTCCCCGCACGGCCACGTCGAGCACGAGCTGGCGCTGGTCGACGACGGCGAGACCACGTGGGCGCACGTCGAGCCCGGCTCGGCCGAGGCGCTCGTGCGGTACCTGGACTCGATGCGGTTCTGGTCGAAGGTCGAGGTCGAGGACGTCTCACGTACGTACGCCCTGGTCCTGCGCCCCGGCGCCGTCGAGGGCGCGCCGAGCCGGGTGACCCCGATCGGCGTGGAGTCCTTCGTGCATCGCCCGGAGCTGGCGGAGGTCCTCGGCGAGGAGGTCGCGGGGGTGTGGGCGGTGGAGGCGCTGCGGATCGCCGCCGGCAGGCCGCGGCTCGGGCTCGAGACCGACCACCGGACCATCCCCCACGAGCTCGGGTGGGTGGAGACCGCGGTGCACCTCGACAAGGGCTGCTACCGCGGGCAGGAAACGGTGGCGAGGGTCCAGAACCTCGGAAAGCCACCTCGGCGGCTCGTGCTGCTCCACCTCGACGGGTCTGAGTCGGTGCTGCCTCCGCACGGCGCCGTCGTCAGCCTCGACGACCGCCAGGTCGGGTTCGTGACCAGCTCGGCCCGCCACTACGAGCTGGGGCCGATCGCCCTCGCGCTGGTGAAGAGGTCGACGCCTGTCGACGCCGCGCTCGTCGCCGGCGGTGTCGCGGCCGCGCAAGAGGTTGTCGTGCCCGCCTGACGGTCACATCTCCAGCAGCAGTGTGACGGGACCGTCGTTCACCACGGCGACTTGCATGTCGGCCCCGAAGCGGCCGGTCTCCACCCGGGCACCGCGGTCACGGAGGACCCGCACGAGGTGCTCGACCAGCGGCTCCGCGACGTCGCCCGGCGCAGCGGCGTTCCACGTCGGCCGGCGTCCCTTCCGCGCGTCGCCGTAGAGGGTGAACTGGCTGACGACCAGCAACGGCGCGCCCGCGTCCATCGCCGATCTCTCGTCACGCAGGATCCGCAGCTCGTGGATCTTCGCGGCCATCCGGGCGGCGACCTCCTCGGTGTCCGCGTGGGTGACGCCCACCAGGACACAGAGGCCCGGCCCGTCGATCCGGCCGACGACCTCGCCGTCGACGACGACGCTCGCTTCACTGACCCGCTGCACCACCGCCCGCACGGCAGCACATGCTGCCCGAGGTTGGCGGCGGGATGCGACGATGCACGCATGCGGGGTCGGTCAGAGTCGTCGTTTTGGGGCGTGGTCCTCGATGCGCCCGACGCGCGGGAGCTCGCCGGGTTCTACGCGCGGCTGCTCGGTTGGCGCGTCGCCAAGGAGGAGCCGAGCTGGGCCGCCGTGGCGCCACCTGACGGCGTCGCCTACATGGGGTTCCAGACCTCGCCGGAGTACGTGCGACCCGTCTGGCCCCCGGCCGAAGGCGCTCAGCAGATGATGATGCACATCGACATCGAGGTCGAGGAGCTCGCCGACGCGGTCGCGGATGCGGTGGCTATGGGCGCGACACTGGCCGAACACCAGCCACAGGAAAGCGTGCGGGTCCTGCTCGACCCGGTGGGGCACCCCTTCTGCCTGTACGTCGGCGAGTAGCCGCTGCCTGAGGGCGCCGCGTTTCCGCGGAAACGTCAGGGAGCCCGTGATGCGACCCGGACCACGGTTATCGGAGCCGAAACGCGGCTTCTATGCCGCGAACGGCCTCCACTAACGGTCAGCCGCGGCCGAAGAGTCCCTTGCGCTTGCGCTTGGGGTCGGCGGCCGGGTTGGCGGGCAACGGCCGGGGTGCGGGTGCTGTCGGCGGAACGGCACGGTCGTCGTCTGCGCCGAACCCGAGGCTCGACAGCTCGCGCAGGAGCATCGCGGTGTCGGCCTGGTCGCGCTCGACGAGTGGTGCGGGCCCGTCCTCAATCGGGCTGTCCGCGGCAACCGAATCGGTCGGGTCCACAGTCGGCTCGGGTTCGGGCCGTGGGTCCGCCTTGCGCTGCGCGGGGACTTCCCGGTTGAGCTCGGTCAACAGGCTGGCAGCCCGGGCCTGCTCGGCTGCCGCCGCCCGTGAGGCCTGTTCGGCGGCACGCGCCGCCGCCTCCGCCGCGACACGCTCGGCCGCCTCGGCGGCGATCGCCTCGGCGGCTTCGGCGG
>JBOGDX010000298.1:0-4598 GCA_050743225.1 Actinomycetes bacterium
GCGTCTGGCCGGTGCGCAGGTGGTGGCGGCCGCCGTGGTCGCGGCCACGGTCCGCCGGGGCCGCGTTCTGCCCGGCCCTCCTCCCGGGGTGTCGCGCGACTCGTCATGGGTCTAGCGTTCCGTCATGGCACCCGCCCGGGTCCGTGGTTGCGCCGGACCGGTTGCCCCTCGCAGGGCGCAGGTCCGGTTAGCCGATGCCAGCCGCAGGCGAAACGGTCCACGTAAGGCGACTTCTCGTCGTCCGATCACGGTGCGGCTTAGAGGTAAGTCCTGCCCCGACGGAGGTCCAGACGGCTTCCGGCCCGGGAGAAGGGGAGTAGTGGCGCGCGACGCTGCGAGACCCTCGGCAGGCGGATGTGGGGTCGAAGACCAGGTCGGCCGGGCGGGTGCCTATCGCTCGTAGGTTGGACCCCGTACTAGTTCGCTCGAGACGTGGAGGGTCTATTCGTGGACATCGTCGTCAAGGGTCGTCACACCGAGGTCCCCGAGCGCTTCCGCCAGCACGTCGCGGACAAGCTCGCAAAGATCGAGAAGCTCGACCCCAAGGTGATCAGCATCGACGTCGAGTGCTCCAAGGAGAAGAACCCACGCCTGGCCGACCAGAAGGAGCGGATCGAACTCACGATCCGCTCGCGCGGGCCGGTCGTCCGCGCGGAGGCGGCCGCGCAGGACAGCTACGCCGCGCTGGACGCGGCCGTGACCAAGCTGGAGAACCGGCTGCGACGCGCCCACGACCGGAGGCGGGTCCACCACGGCGCCAAGACGCCGGTGTCGGTGGCCACCGCCACGGCGCGACTCGAGTCGCAGAACGGGGTCGCGCCCGGGTCTCCCGACGACGTCCCCGCGGAGGTCACGGAGACCACCGAGGACGGGCCGATGTACGTGCGCGAGAAGGTGCACGAGGCGACCCCCATCAGGCTCGACCAGGCCCTTTACGAGATGGAGCTTGTCGGCCACGACTTCTACCTCTTCGTCGACGCCGAGACCTCTCAGCCGAGCGTCGTCTACCGTCGCCGTGCGTACGACTACGGGGTCATCCGGCTCGCGGTGTGACCGGTGCGCTCGGCGACGGAGCCCCCCGTCCGGCCCGGACCGTCGCGAACCGTGCTCCTGACCTGCCGCGTCGTGTCATAGTGCACCCCGTCGGGTGGGCGACGTCCTGGTCGCAGGGGCGTCGGGGCCGATCAGGAAGGGGTCCGGGTGAGCGACCAGGCCGCGGATGCCGCACGCCCGGTGCGCACCGGCCCGACCGCGGGTGAGCCGATCCGGGTGCTCGTGGTCGACGACCATGCCCTGTTCCGCCGGGGACTGGAGATGGTCCTCGGCCAGGAGAGCGACATCGAGGTCATCGGCGAGGCGGGTGACGGTGCGGAGGCCGTCGAGCTGGCATCGGCCCTGCTGCCGGACATCGTCCTGATGGACGTACGGATGCCCCGTCGTTCGGGCATCGAGGCATGCACGGCGATCAAGGACGTGGTGCCGAGCGCGAAGATTGTGATGCTCACGATCTCCGACGACGAGGCCGACCTGTACGACGCCATCAAGGCGGGTGCGAGCGGCTACCTGCTCAAGGAGATCTCCATCGACGAGGTGGCCGCGGCCATCCGGTCGGTCGCCGGCGGACAGTCGCTGATCAGCCCGTCGATGGCCTCCAAGTTGCTGACGGAGTTCGCGTCGATGATCAAGAAGGGTGACGAGCGCCAGCAGGTACCGGCGCCGCGGCTTACCGACCGCGAGCTCGAGGTGCTCAAGCTGGTGGCGAAGGGCCTGAACAACCGGGACATCGCCAAAGAGCTGTTCATCAGCGAGAACACGGTGAAGAACCACATCCGCAACATCCTCGAGAAGCTCCAGCTGCACTCGCGGATGGAAGCCGTGGTCTACGCCGTGCGCGAGAAGCTGCTCGAGATCACCTGACCCATCGCGAGCTGTCAGACGCTGGGTGGGTGCGCGCCCATTCGCGGTCTGACATGTCGGTGCTGCGGATTGTCCACAGGGCCCTTGACGTTTGGCTGGCGTCCACACATCCGGCTCGCGCTCTAGCCTTGACGGTCACTCGAGACGCAACGTTGCGCGATGACCGGTCGCCGCGACGTTTTCGAGCGGATCCCTGGTCTCGTTGAGCTCCGGGAGGCTCAGGCGGGAGTGTGCCTGCGCTCCCAGCTGGGCAGGCTCGGCGTCAACTCCGAGGACGTCGCATGTCACGTCGACAACCTGCGCTGGCAGACAGTGGGCCCGCTGCTCGTGGTGCTGCACGGTGGTCCGTTTCCGCAGGCGGCGCGCCGCTGGGCGGTGCTGCTCAACGCGGGCCGCGGGGCCGCCCTCGGGGCATGGACCGCTTTGGACGAGTGGGGCCTTCGGGGCTGGCAGCGTGAGCCGACGCACGTCGTGGTCGCGCGAGGCGCGGACCCGCCGCTGCTGCCCCCGGAACTGGTTGGCGTGGTGGCGGTGCACGAGTCGCGGCGGCACACCGCACAGGACGTACGTCGCAAGGGCGGTCTCCGGCTGCACTCGGTGGAGCGGTCGGCCGTCGACGCCGCCACCTGGTCGCGCTCCGGGCGGACTGCCTGCGGCGTGCTCGCCGCGACGGTGCAGCAACGCCTGACGACGGCGGACCGACTGCTGGCCGAGCTGGACGTCGTGGGGCGGGTATGGGGCAGGCGTCTCATGCGTGGTGCGGTCGCGGACATCGCGGGCGGTTCGGAGGCTCTCAGCGAGATCGACTTCGTCCGGTTCTGCCGCCACCGTGGCCTGCCCGAGCCAGTGCGCCAGTCGGTGCGGCGGGACGCAGCCGGTCGACGCCGATACCTCGACGTGGAGTGGCGCCTGCCCGATGGCCGCTCGCTGATCGTCGAGATCGACGGCGTCGGACACGTCGACGTCGACCGCTGGTACGAGGACCTGCTCCGCACCGCGGAGCTCGTCGCGGGCGGGTCGGCCGAGCCGCTTCGGCTGCCCGCCTTGGCCGTGCGCCTCGAGCCAGACCGCATCGAACGAATACTGCGCATCCTCCTCGGACTTGTCAGGTCGTGACACGGGAGAACCCGGTCCGGAGTCTGACAAGTCGGGGTCAGGGGGAGGCGACGCGCAGGATGCCGCCGGCGACCCGGGACACCTGTCCCGCCGAGGCGCGGCGGCCGAGCTCCACCGTCACGGCCCTGCCGGGCAGCTGTGCGTTGTGCCAGTCGGTAAGGGTGCCGTGGCAGCCGCCGTCGCAGTCGAAGGATCTGACCGGCAGATCGAGCTCGCGCGAGAGCCGCCGGACGAGCGTCATCGACTTCGCGCGGTAGGAGTCGACGCCGAACAGCGGCTGGTGGAAGACCACGGTCGTGCGGGATTGGACCGTGCGTGCGAACC
Organism: Actinomycetes bacterium; assembly: GCA_050743225.1. GTDB lineage: Bacteria > Actinomycetota > Actinomycetes > JACCUZ01 > JACCUZ01 > JBOGDX01. Next base: position 3,358 of record JBOGDX010000298.1, read on the forward strand.
GCATCAGCGCAGTCGTCTCGGGCTCGCTCCCGGCTCTCGGGCCGGACCACCTGCTCGTCCCGGCGCCGGCCCGCACCCACCAGCGCGGGAAGTTCCGGTTGAGGTCGACACCACGGGCGTTCGTACGACGGTCAGCGACCGTGCCGTCGGGATTCACGGTGCGGATCAGCCAGAGGTCGACACCGGCCGGCAGGCGACGCGCAGCTAGCTCGCGGACCACCCGCATTCCCGCTCTCTCGTCGCCGTGCATGTTGCCGATGACGAGCATGGTGTGACCTTCGCCGGGACGCCAACGGTGGACGGCGACGATCTCGCGGCCCTGGACCGACGTCCCGACGACGACCCGCTCCTCGAGCACCTCGGCCCCGGTTGCCGGGGCGGCCGGAACCGTCACGGCCACCACCAGACAGGCCGCCAACAGGCACCGAACACGACGCACCCGGTCATCGTGGCAGGCGCTGTCGGTCCGGCGTGGCAGCATCGCCGTCTGTGACCACGACAGCAGGGCAGCGCCGGCTCAGCCTGAGCCAGGCTCGTCGTGTCGCGGTCGCCGCGCAGGGTCTGGCGTCACCTCGACCGGACGCTCCCGGGATGCGTCAGCTGACCGGCGTCGTGGACCGGATCGGCCTGCTCCAGGTGGACAGCGTCAACGTCCTGGCCCGCAGCCACTACGTGCCGTTGTTCAGCCGGCTCGGGCCGTACGACCGCACGTTGCTCGACCGCGCATCCGGTCGCGCGCCCCGGCGCCTGGTCGAGTACTGGGCGCACGAGGCGAGCCTGGTGCCGCCGTCGACGCACCGGCTGCTGCGCTGGCGGATGCGGCGCTGGCGCGAGGAGGCCTGGGGCGGCATGCGCCGGGTGGCACTGGAGCACCCGCAGCTGCTGGCCGCCGTGCTGGACGAGGTTCGCAGCCGCGGGGCGATGACGGCCGGTCAGGTTGAGCGCGCGCTCGCCCACGACGTGCCGCGCAGCACGGAGCACTGGGGCTGGAACTGGTCAATGGTGAAGCAGGCGCTCGAGCATTTGTTCTGGGCCGGGGAGGTGACCAGCGCCGGGCGGACCAGCCAGTTCGAGCGGCGGTACGCGGCCCCTGAGCGGGTGCTGCCCCGGTCGGTGCTCGACGCGCCCGACGTGCCGGACGACGAGGCGTTCATCGAGCTGACCCGCATCGCCGCCCGGGCCCACGGCATCGCGAGCGAGCCGTGCCTGCGCGACTACTTCCGACTCGGGCACCGCGAGTC
>JBOGDX010000299.1:0-4589 GCA_050743225.1 Actinomycetes bacterium
TGCGTGTACAGAGGATGGGCCTCCCGGCAGCAACGCTCGCCCTCGCGACGGTTGTCCCCGCCTCGACCCCTGAGTCGGCGCCGCAGCCGACCACGGCGGCCTTCGCGACGGGCCGCCTGACCGGTTCCTCGGGGCCTGAGCGCGTGCTCGCCAGCACCGTGTCGCGTTCGGCGGTACGCGGAGAGCTTCCCGCCCACAGCCGCGCCGAGATCGAGGCCCTGGTCGGGGCGTTGGGCACGAGCCTTCCCGAGCTGGGGGCACTGAAGCCACGCTGGGTGACCGCCGACCTCAACGTCTGGAGCGGCGCCGGTGAGCACACACGGCTGCTCACCGTCCTCGACAGCGGCGGTCGGGTTCGCGTCACCGGCACCGTCAGCGGCCCGTGGGCGCAGATCGTGCGCGACGACCGCCTCGGCTGGGTTCGCAAGACCTACCTGGCCCACAGCAAGCCGGCCACCGGCAGTGATGCCCCCGTCACCGGCAAGCCGTGCCCAGACGGCTCGTCAGTCGAGAGCGGGTTGACGGCGAATGCGGTCGCGGTCTACCGCTCGGTGTGCGCGGCGTTCCCGGAGGTCAGCTCGTGGGGCGGTCGTTCCGGCTCCGGAGACCACGGCGCCGGGCGGGCCGTTGACATCATGGCCAGCGGTTCGCTGGGCAGCGCGATCGCAGACTACGTCCGCGAGCACGCGCGCGAGCTCGGCGTCAGCGAGGTCATCTGGGCGCAGCGGATCTGGACCGTTCAGCGCGCCGGCGAGGGCTGGCGGTCCATGTCAGACCGCGGCTCGGCGACCGCCAACCACTACGACCACGTGCACGTGTCCGTCTACTGACGGCCCGCTCCATTCACGCGCCTTACACGCCCTAACCTGCGGGGATGGCGACGCATTGGACCCTCGGCTGTGACGCTACGGATCCGCACCGGATTGCTGCGTTCTGGGCGTTCGCACTCGGTTATATGGACGAACCCGGCTACGACGAGGTGGACGGCGCCTCGATCATCGACCCGGACGGCAAGGGCCCAGCTATTGGCTTTCTGAGAGTGCCGGAGCCCAAGACAGCCAAGAACCGTATGCACATCGACATACGGGTCGCCGGGGAGCCGCCGTGGGACATGACCGAGCGCGGGCGCCGAATCCGGGCGAAAGTCGGCGAGCTGGTAGCGGCCGGGGCCACTGCGGTACGCGAGGAAAGTTACGGTGAGCAGCTAGGCCATGTCGTCATGCTCGATCCAGAGGGCAACGAGTTCTGTGTCGCGTGAGCGGCCGGCATGGAGCGGGGCCGCAACGAGGAGACGGCAGTGACCGAGCAGCCGCGGGAAGCGCCAGACACGAGCCCGACGCCCGAGACGGGCTACGCACCGGTGAACGGCCTGCGGATGTATTACGAGATCCACGGCTCGGGTGGGACGCCTCTGCTCCTGCTGCATGGCGGGCTGTTCAACATCGACCTGCAGTTCGGTGGGGTCCTACCCACCCTGGCAGCGACACGGCAGGTCATCGCCGCGGACTTTCAGGGACACGGAAGGACGGGCGACATCGACCGCCCTCTGACCAGCACCCACCTGGCGTCTGACGTGGTGGGATTGCTCCAGCACCTGGCGGTCCCGCGGGTCGACGTGTTCGGGTTCAGCGTGGGTGGCGGTGTGGCGCTCTACCTGGCGATCAAGCACCCGGAGCTGCTCCGCAAGTTGATCGTGTCGTCCGCATCGTTCCACCCAGACGGCGACCGGGCCGAGAACGTCGAGGCGGTCGGCGAGCTGACGGTCGACATGATCGCCGGCACGTCTATGGAGCAGGACTACCTGGCCAAGTCGCCGAACCCGGACAAGCTGCAGGATCTGCTCGACAAGCTGGGGACCTTCGACAAGGGCTTCACCGGCTGGTCCGACGGTGAGATCAAGGGAATCGCCGCGCCGACGTTGATCACCGTGGGTGACTGCGACATGGTCACCCTGGAGCATGCCATCCGCTTCCTGCGGCTGCGCGGCGGCGACGTCAACGGCGATTTTGCCGGCGTCCCCGCCTCCCAGCTGGCGGTGTTCCCCGGCACCACGCACTTCTTCGGGATGGCGCGCACCGCGCTGGTTCTGGACGTCGTGACCACCTTCCTCGACGCACCTGACGCTGCCACCTGACCGGGCAGAACCTGCCCAGCCGCTGAGTTCCGCCCGCCGCTGTTACAGGCACTGACGTGGGTAGGTTCGGCCCATGTCGTTACGGCACGAGCCGGATGTGTCAAAGGCGGCGTGGTTCGCGGCGCTGGACGAGCCTTGGGCCCAGCTGTCCTGCTTTGGTCCGAGCGGGTTCCAGCGGTACGCCAGGTTGTTCCCGCCCGTTCCGCATTGGATCGACGTCACGGAACGGGAGGACGTCACGAGCCTCGAAGGCGACCTGCCGGACCCTGAGCTGAAGCGTCTGGCCAACGTTCTGGCGCGGCATACCTCGACGCCGGAGGACTGCTTCTTCGCCCTGTGGGACGGGAATGGCGAGATCCACGGTGGCTCGGCGGTCGGCGTACTGAGCCCGCGCCGCTCCCGGTGGCGTCGGAGTCGCCGGACGACCGTCCCGCCGGCCTTCCCGCGCGAGGTCATGGCAGCGCCACGGGTCAGCATTCCCCATCGGAGCTTCCTGCTGTTCGCGGGACCGTTGGCCGAGGCGGGACGGTGGGGAGCGGCCGATCGGCTGCCGGGCGCGCCGCGGCGGATCAGCAGCCCGAACCTGATGTGGCCCGCCGACCACGCCTGGTTCGTGGCCACGGAGATCGACCAGCCGTGGACCGGCATCGGCGGCACCGCGGCGCTCTTCGACGACCTGATATCGACCGAAGGCTTGGACGTCGAGCCGACCGTCCTCTCGGAGCACCCGCCCTACTGGCGCGCATGACGCGGTCCTTGCCGGACACCTCCATCGGCGCGAGCCTGCTGACCAGGAGGAGACGGGATGACCACCTTCGTGATCGTGCACGGTGCCTGATCCGGGGCCCACGCGTGGAGATGGATCTCCCCGCTGCTGCGGGATGACGGGCATGAGGTCCAGGTCCTCGGTCCAGGACATGCCGCGCCGATACTCAACGTGGCTGCCTGGGTAGAGCCGGACCCGCCCGGTGCGCGGCGCGGCTTGGATGCCGTCCTGGCTGAACCCGATGTGGTGAAAGTGGGTGCGCCACTCGGGACTCGGGAGTCAACCAAAGTCGGGGGTGTTCAGGGCGGACGTGACTCTGCAGGACAGAGGTGGATGCGAAGCAAAGAGGACCGGGTCACGATGCCCGATGTCCCACATGCTTCGGATGGTAGGGAGGCCCCTCGTCCCAACCGAGCATCGCCTCGAACTTCTTGCTCATGGCGTCGGTCGTGGTCCAGTGGATCAGTGCGGGGGTTCTCGGCGTCGCTCATGCGACCACCGACAGGCCAACTAGAAATGGCACGCCGCCGTTGCACCTGACGGGCTGCCAGCAGTGGCCGAGAGGGCACCCGCTTCTGTCCACCGGGAGTAGTAGCGTTCGACCGCCAGATCAGCAGCGGTGTCGATGGAGGAACGCAAACCCGCACGTCAGCGTTGGTGGCTTACTCCCACTCGATCGTGCCCGGCGGCTTCGACGTCACGTCGAGCGCCACTCGGTTGACCTCGCGCCCCTCGTTGGTGATGCGCGTCGAGATGCGCGCCAGCGCGTCGTACGGCACCCGCGTCCAGTCCGCCGTCATGGCGTCCTCGGAGGAGACCGGCCGCAGCGCCAGCAGCCGACTGGTCCAACCGGGTGAGATGCGCTGGCTCCCGCCCCTCACTCGAGACCGGCGAAGGTACGGTCCTGCTCCCGCCACTGTGCGGTCGCAGCAAGACCTGGAGCAGCCGGTGACGCGGATCGGAACCGTGGCACTGGCCGTGGCCCTGGCCACGGTCGGGGGCTGGCTCGTGGGAGCCGACGGGTGGGCGCCGCACGCCGCGCCCGGGGCCCACGCCATGATCGCGCCGGAGCCGACGACGACCACCACCCCGTCGCCGGCACCGACCTCGACCCCGACCCCGACTGCCAAGGCGGCGGCCACCACAGCTTCGCGCAGGCCGTGCAACATCGTCCCGCACCCGCTCACTCCGCGGACGATCACGATCCCCGGGATCACCAGGCGGGCCGGCATCGTCACGCCGCCGCGCCTGCCTGGGCGCGTCCCCGGCGCACCTCCCCTCACCACGGTCGGGAAGGAGCTCTTCGCCTGGGACAGCAAGAGCGGCATCCGTCCGGGCGGCCGGCACGGGAAGGTGCGTCTCAACGCGCACGTCTGGCCCGACGGCAGCGCGGTGGGCAACCGGCTGCTCGCCAGCCTGCATCGGGGCGACCGGATCGTCGTGCGGGGCAAGACGCTGAAGCTGTGCTACCGGGTGACCGACCGGGTCCAGGTGCTCGCGTCGCGCGGGCTGCCTCGCTTCTACGACCGGATCGGCAGGCCGCGGCTGGCCATCGTCGTCTGCTCCGGACGCCGCCTCGGACCCGGGGTGTGGGAGAGGCGGACCGTCTGGTTCGCCAAGGCGAAGGCCTGACGGGGCTCGGCGCAGCGTCAGTCGCTCAGGGGCCCAGTCCCACCCTCAGGCCACGCC